>NZ_JBXWSJ010000021.1:0-75136 GCF_059613365.1 Ruegeria sp. BHSA163 | reverse complement strand
CCTTGGAAATCTCGTGGAATTCGGTGAAACCGGGCAGATTTTTACCAACCCCGAAGACCCTCGCACCGAAAGTTACATCACTGGCCGTATTGGCTGAACATAGGTATTTGGATATGACCGAACAACACATAGCATCAGCTTTTGACCGCGACCTTGAAGCGATCCAGGCTCATATTATGAAGATGGGTGGGTTGGTCGAAGCAGCCATCATGGGTGCTGCGCGCTCGTTGGAGATGCGAGATGAAGAGCTTGCTCAAGCGGTTAAGCAAGGCGACAAGGCCATTGATGATCTGGAAGAGGTAATAAATGAAGAAACCGCGCGACTAATCGCATTGCGTGCACCCACCGCCAGCGATCTGCGTCTGGTCCTTTCGGTTTTGAAGGTTTCTGCTAACCTCGAACGTATTGGTGATTATTCTAAGAACATTGCCAAACGTACCTCGGTACTTGTGAACACCTCCGAGATTAACGGCAGTGCGGCTGCACTTCGGCGTATGGCTCGCGAGGTCGAACGCATGCTGCGAGATGCTCTTGATGCCTATATTCAGCGCGATGCAGAACTTGCCAGAGATGTGATCGATCGAGACGAAGAAGTCGATCAAATGTATAACGGTCTTTTCCGTGAATTCTTGACGTTCATGGCAGAGGACCCGCGGAATATTTCCGCCTGTATGCACCTACATTTCATTGCAAAGAATATCGAACGCATGGGTGATCACGTGACCGCAATCGCAGAGCAAGTCATCTATCTTGTGACAGGGGAAACTCGCACCGAGCCGCGCCCCAAAGCCGACGTGACTTCGCAAACTTTTTAGGAGTACAGGACGATGTCCGCGGATCGGCCAACTGTTTTGGTTGTAGAAGATGAATTGGCCCAACGCGAAGTTTTGGCCTACAACCTCGAAGCCGAAGGCTTCAGCGTGTCAAAGGCGGCCAGCGGTGACGAAGCGCTATTGTTGGTCGATGAAGATAACCCAGATATTATCGTTTTGGATTGGATGATGCCAAACCTGAGCGGCATCGAAGTGTGTCGCCGGTTGAAAACCCGGCCGGATACTCGGTCGATCCCAATTATCATGCTCTCGGCGCGTTCTGAAGAAGTTGACAAGGTTCGTGGATTGGAAACGGGTGCTGATGACTATGTGGTCAAACCTTATTCCGTAGTTGAATTGATGGCCCGAGTGAGGACGCAATTGCGACGGGTGCGTCCGGCCACAGTAGGATTGCGACTTGAATTTGATGATATCATTCTGGATTCTGAAACCCACAAAGTTAGCAGGGGTGACAAACCCTTGAAACTGGGTCCTACCGAGTTTCGACTATTGAGCACGTTCATGGAAAAACCCGGTCGTGTGTGGAGTCGCGAGCAACTATTGGATCGAGTTTGGGGGCGCGATATTTACGTGGATACACGCACAGTGGACGTCCATATCGGAAGGCTCCGCAAGGCGCTGACGCAGCATGGTGGTGAAGATCCCGTACGTACGGTTCGTGGGGCTGGCTACGCTCTTGGCTGAAAACTAGCGGGGCAGGGCGTCTTCGGTTTGTGCCTGGGATGCCAACCAGTGCCGGAACTGCCGCAGAGAATGATTTTCAGACTTTTCGCGCGGCCAGACCAAGTAATATGAACCGAGCGTGTCGACCGCCTTTGGAAAAGCCGCAATTAGTTTTCCTGTGGCCAGATCTTGTTCGACTACATAGTTCGGTATCAAGGCGACCCCAAGACCATGAAGGGCAGCCTGATTAATTGTTGAAAACTGATCATGGACCGTTCCGGGCAAAGGGTGGGGGGCATCCACACCCATTTGAGCAAACCACTCCTGCCAAGCCTTTGGCCGGGTCTGAATGTGTAATAATGGAAATTTCAGCAAGTCTTTTGGCGCCGCAGGAGTGCCGTTTGGCAGAAGTTCGGGTGCACACACAGGCAGAACACGCTCCATCTGCAATAACAACCGATCTGTTCCTGGCCAATCCGGTTCGCCAAAATGCAAAGCAGCATCAAAGGGTTCCGAGGCAAAATTGAACGGCCGCAAACGCGTCGACATATTTATCGTTACATCTGGATGCAGACGTGCAAAGTCCGGCAGTCTTGGAACCAGCCAGCGCATTCCGAATGTAGGTAAAATGGCAAGGTTAATGGTGCCGCCAACAGGCGCGACATGTAATTTTAGCGCCGCTTGAGCGATCTGCGACAACGCTGGTCTAATTTGTTGGACGTAGTCTTGCCCCGCTTTCGTCAGCATCAAACGCTTGCGGTCGCGACGTACCAGATCCGCGCCAAGGAGCGTCTCAAGTGTTTGCAGTTGCCGGCTTATCGCGCCTTGCGTTAAGGCCATTTCCTCTGCAACAGCAGATGCAGAACCAAGCCTGTCGAGTGCTTCGAGTGCTCGCAAGGCGGAAATTGAGGGTAGGATAGGGCGCCCAACTTTGATCATCTATGCGTTTTAGTCATGAAAACATGAGAATGTCTCGCTGTTTTTTGAGGAAATCTCAGATTAGACTGTTGGAAGCCTTTTGATTTGCGGAGATGTGACATGAACGCGCCCGACCCGAAACCAACTTTGCGCGCTAAAGATGCACCTGAGCTTGGCGTTTTTACGTGGGATGATCCGTTTCGACTTGCCGATCAATTGCAAGAGGATGAACGCCTTATTGCAAAGAGCGCGCGCGCTTATGCGCAGGACAAGTTGCAACCGCGCGTCACGCAAGCCTTCCAGACTGAGGAAACCGACCCAAACATCTTCCGTGAAATGGGTGAAATGGGTTTGTTGGGCACGACGATACCAGAAGAGTACGGAGGGATCGGAGCAGGCTATGTTACCTATGGTCTTGTCGCCAGGGAAATCGAGCGTGTTGATTCCGGTTACCGTTCGATGATGTCGGTACAAAGCTCTTTGGTGATGTATCCTATTTATGCGTATGGCAACGAAGAACAACGCCGGAAATACCTTCCGAAATTAGCCAGTGGCGAATGGATCGGATGTTTCGGATTAACCGAGTCCGAGGCTGGTTCGGATCCCGCAGGCATGAAAACCCGAGCGGAAAAGATCGACGGTGGATACCGATTAACAGGCAGCAAGATGTGGATATCAAACGCGCCGATCGCTGATGTTTTCGTAGTCTGGGCCAAGTCTGACGCGCATGACGGTAAAATCCGGGGCTTTGTTCTGGAAAAAGGAACCAAGGGGCTGAGTGCGCCTAAGATCCAAAATAAACTGAGCCTTCGTACTTCTGTTACTGGCGAAATTGTGCTGGACAACGTCGAAGTTGGTGAGGATGCGCTTTTGCCAAACGTCCAAGGTCTGAAGGGGCCATTTGGGTGTCTGAATCGTGCGCGATATGGGATTAGCTGGGGTGCGATGGGGGCAGCTGAAAGCTGTTGGCACTCTGCGCTTCAATATGGGCTTGACCGGAAGCAGTTTAATAAGCCGCTGGCGCAGACTCAGTTGTACCAACGCAAGTTGTCGGATATGCAGACTGAAATCGCACTTGGGCTGCAGTCAAGCCTTCGGGTTGGTCGGTTGATGGACCAGGCCGAAGCTGCGCCAGAAATGATCTCGATCATCAAGCGCAACAATTGCGGCAAGGCTTTGGACATCGCGCGGATGGCTCGGGACATGCATGGCGGTAACGGAATTTCGCTGGAATTCCATGTCGTGCGTCACATGGTCAACCTAGAGACTGTGAATACATATGAGGGCACACATGACGTTCATGCGTTGATACTGGGGCGTGCGCAAACCGGGCTGCAAGCTTTCTATTGAGGCGACAACAATTCGCGTAATCAGTATTATGTTAAAACTAGATGTATCCTAAACATGTACACTGCTCAAACTAACCTGTTGAATCACATGGAAAAGAAAATGATTTCATGAAGTTGAGCGGTAAAACTGTTGTGGTAACCGGTGCCGCCTCTGGAATTGGCAAAAGTTTGGCGCAGCGCTTTTCATCTGATGGCGCAAAAGTCGTCTGTGCCGACATCGATGAGCCTGGCGCACACTCACTCGCTTCTGAAATTGGCGGTCACGCTTTTTTTTGTGATGTGTCCAACGAAAGTTCTATTAGCGATTTGATTGAAGCCACAGAGGATCAAGTCGGCACGATCGATCTGTTCTGCGGTAATGCGGGAGTTTTAACACTGGGTGGCGTCGATGTTCCCGATGATGAATGGGACCGTATTTGGAAGATCAACGTGATGTCTCATGTTTGGACGGCGCGACATCTGATCCCACGAATGACGGCGCGAGGGTCTGGTTATATTTTGATAACGGCATCTGCTGCTGGGCTTTTAAATCAACCGGGCGCAGCACCTTATGCGGTTACAAAGCACGCCGCGATCGGCTTTGCCGAATGGGTCGCTCTAACATACAGAGACCAAGGTATTCGAGTTTCAGTGCTGTGTCCGCAGGCTGTGCGGACGGATATGATCCGAGGTCACGAAGATTCAGTCGCCGCAATTGATGGAATACTCGAACCTCAAGAAGTGGCAAGTGCCTGTGTAGAGGCAATAACTGAAGAGCGGTTCCTTGTGCTGCCTCATGAGCAAGTAATGGATTATTTTCAGTTTAAGGCCGTGAACTACGATCGCTGGATAGACGGAATGTCTAAAATAAATCAGAAGTTTAATCGCTAAATCTAAAGTCTAACTCTTTTTTTCCTCATCAGACCTTCCTGCGCGACCGAGGCAACCAAAACACCGTCTTGTGAATGAATTGACCCTCGGTTGAAACAGCGCCCCTGCCCTGTCCAGGGCGCGTCCATTGAATAAAGATGCCAGTTTTCAAATTGGATGGGGGCGTGAAACCATATTGCATGATCGAGGCTCGCCATGTCGACCTCTCCTGTGAACATGGACAGCCCGTGCGGGCGCAATCCAGATCCCAATAACGCCATGTCCGAGGCGTATGCCAAAAGCAGATGCTGTGTTACCTGATCGACTTCAGAAGCGGCCGCCATGCGAAACCAGATGTGATGATGATCGGCGGCTACTTTGGGTGTCAAGATATCCAATGGCCCGACCTCGCGGACTTCGATCGGACGATCACGCAAAAGTTCTTTGTGTAATTTTTCGGGAACACGGTCCAGATAAGCCTGGCGTAATTCAGTCCTGGTAGGGTGTGACTCTGGTGGGCCAACAGATGGCATAGGATGTTGGTGATCCCAACCTTGGTCTTGGCAGTGAAAGGAAGCTGACATGTTGAGAATCTGCTTTCCATGCTGAACAGCGATCACGCGACGTGTGGTAAAAGAACCTCCATCTCGCGCTCTATCAACTTGATAAATAACAGGAATAGATGGATCTCCGGGTCGTATGAAATACGCGTGCAACGAATGGCAGGTACGATCATCTACTGTTCTGTAGGCCGCTGCCAGCGCTTGTGCTATGACTTGGCCGCCGAATATCCGGGTAGGCGTTTCCCCACCCGATCCTGTTCCTCGAAATAGGTCGACCTCAAGTGACTCAATGTCGAGCAAATTCAACAGGGTACGTTCGGCTTCGGTCATTCGTTACTCTCCGAATTAGTTGATCCGTCGGTAACACCTGGAGGATGATCAATCAATCAAAGCTGCATGGACAAGTGCTTTCATTTCAGCGCGCGATGGATAAGAACTGGACGGCGACAATTGGGTAAAGAAAATGGTTGTCAGGTTGTGAACCCAATCGATCCAGAAATAGGTCGAAGCCATTCCTCCCCAACCAAAGTCGCCAACCGATCCGGGAACTCGAATTCGTGCCGGGTCTAAAACGACGGCGCCACCCAGACCGAACCCTGTGCCGTCCATGGGTTGTTCCGCGAAACTACGTGGACCCATAGAGGCGATATCTCCGGGCAAGTGGTTGCGCATCATGAAGTCGATGATGGAAGGTGCTAGAAGACGAATTCCGTTGACCGAGCCTTTGTTACGCAGCATTTCTGCGAATATCGCGAAATCGTCGATAGTGCTGACAAGCCCGCCTCCTCCTGAAAATGTAGTTGCACGTTCAAAAGGCGATGAGCCGGGCTCGTCGACCAATCTAAGCGTTTCTGAACCAGAACTGGCTGCGTTCAACGCCATCGCATCACCTTCGAGTGGCGTGTAGAGTGATGCAAACCTGTCCCCTGCCCCTTTTGGCACAGAGAAACCAGTCTCGTTCATTCCCAATGGTTCAAATATGTTTTCGGCAAAAAAGTGTTCCAATGTTTGCCCTGAAACAACTTCGATCACGCGACCAATAACGTCGATACCGACCGAGTACTCCCAGCGTTTGCCAGGTTGAAACGCAAGCGGTAAGCAGGCTAAAGCCTCGATTCGTGTCTCAAGAGATCCTTGATCCGGTGAAAACATCAGATCTTGCTCATTCATCGCCTCAGGTAGGATACCCGGGTTGAACGGATAACTCAGCCCACTGGTATGAGTCAGTAATTGATGCAAAGTTGGAGTAGGCGCCGCCTCGGTCTGATTTATGTCTTTTGCGCCCGCAACGAGTGCTCGCATCGCTTGAAACTGCGGTAAAAACTCCGATACTGGCGCATCAAGATGAAGTTGCCCGCGTTCTATCAACATCATCAGCGCAACTGTAGTAACAGGTTTGGTCATCGAATAGATGCGCACTATGCTGTCGCGGGCGAACACCAAACCCTGCTCGACATTTCGTTTACCGCAGGAATGAAAAAATGCCTCGTTGCCAGCTTGCAGCACCAACATTGAACATCCGGGATATTTCCGTTCATCTACATAGCGTTGCATCCAGTTTTGAATTTGATTTAGCCTTGATGCATCAAGCGCCATACTTTGTGCCCCCGTCGTTAGCCGTTTGAGATAATCTTGCCGCGTGACGATAAATAGTGACAGCAAATTCAAACAATGACCGGATATATTCAGGTAACGTATTGCTGACCTGATATGGTGGCTCCAAGTCAGTTTAAATATCGGAGCGATTCCCCAGCACCTAACGCAAAGACGGAGTC
Organism: Ruegeria sp. BHSA163; assembly: GCF_059613365.1. Taxonomy (NCBI): domain Bacteria; kingdom Pseudomonadati; phylum Pseudomonadota; class Alphaproteobacteria; order Rhodobacterales; family Roseobacteraceae; genus Ruegeria; species Ruegeria sp. BHSA163. The sequence continues at coordinate 68,186 of NZ_JBXWSJ010000021.1, read as the reverse complement.
AGATCATGGCGAATAAGATTGAGTTCCTTTACGATTTTTGCAGCCCCAACGCATTTCTCGCATACAAAGTATTGCCGGAATTGGCCCGACGTAATGCCGTGGAACTGCGATTTACACCGATCCTTCTGGGCTTGGTGTTCAAATCCACAAACAATCAAAACCCGTTTGAGGCCTTTTCGGAAAACCGTCAGAAAACGGCTTACCTGACCCATGATCTACATCGCTTTGCGCGTCGACGAGGGTTGACGTTTCATATGAGTCCACACTTTCCAATAAACACCAAATTTGCCATGCGTGGGGCCTGGTATGCTCAAGGAAAATCTTGGGAAAGTAGGTATATAGACGCTGTTTTTGATGCAATATGGGTGCACGGACAAAAATTGGACGACATAAATGTCTTGATAGAGGTCGTGCAAGAAGCAGACTTGCCTGCCCGCAAGATTCGAGAGGCGGTCACCAATTCCGAAATCAAGCAAGCGCTGAAGGATCAAAGCAAGTCCGCTGTGCGCCGGGGTGTGTTCGGAGTGCCAACTCTGTTTTCAAGAAACGAAATGTTCTTTGGGAAGAATAGTTTGGGAAACCTTGAATTAGAGCTGATGGCAACAAGATGACTGGGTCGCGTCTAATATGATGCGGCTTCACGTTCACTGGCTGTCCAGTGCCGCCAAGCCATGTTTCGCAAAAATCGGCACATATGCGCCAAACTTCTGGGCCCGGACAGGGTCTGATGCGTTGCCATCCAGCGACCTTTTGTAGACTCCCTGTAGTATCCCTGCCATTCGAAAAAAATTAAATGCCAGATAGAAGCCAAAGTGTTCGATCTCCTTACGCCCACAACGCTTACAGTAGTCCGCAACAAACGCTGCGTCTGATGGCAAGCCAAGCGCCTCGCGGTCTACACCTGCCAACCCGCGCCCTTCCTTTCCGGGTGGCAATTGCCATTGCATAATCACCGCCGCCAGATCTGCATAAGGATGGCCGATGGTAGATAGCTCCCAGTCCAAAACTGCCACACAATCTGTGCCGTCCTGCTGAAACAACAAGTTGTCGATCCGGTAGTCGCCATGGACCAATGTACGCTGTCCATCATCTTGGGGCAGTTCGTGGTCCAACCGAGAGATCAAGAGATCCATATCCCCGATCTGTTCGGTCTGCGTTGCACGGTATTGTTGTGTCCATCGGGAAATCTGTCGTTCAAAGTAATTTCCGGGTGGCCCAAAGTCGGATAGCCCCACAGCTTCGATGTCGACCATGTGCAGCTCAGCTAAAACACGGTTCATTTCATCCATAATGCCAGTGCGGGTGGCCTTGTCTACTCCATCCATGGTTGGGTCGACGAAACTGCGCCCTTCACGGTATTCCATCACATAAAAGGCTGATCCTATGACTGCGTCATCCTCACACAGCAAGTACATCTCTGGCACAGGAACTTTGCTGTCCGCCAAAGCAGATTGCACGCGAAATTCACGATCTACTGCATGGGCGGATTTAAGAAGTACGCCAGCAGGTTTGCGACGCAGAACAAAAGACTGGTCAGGGGTTCGCAACAAATATGTTGGGTTTGACTGACCGACATCGAACTTCTCTGCAGAAAGCGGCCCTTTGAAACCACTCAGGTTTTTCTCAAGATAACCTTCTACTGCTCTGATATTAAGTGTATTTTCCTGAGGATTCATGTCAGCCTCTTAACTTGAAAAAATCCACTTGCCATCAAAGGGCAGCAGCAAAGATGTTGTCTGCGGTCTGAACATTAATACCGCCCGAAACCGGAATGACCGCTCCGGTTACATAGCCGCCGCCACGTCCGCACAGAAACAACACGCAGCCGCCGATATCTTCGGGGTGCCCGACCCTTCCCAATGGCACAGATTGGCCGACCTTTTCCCTCTTGTCCTCATCTTCTGTGGCAAAAGCGGTCATTCGGGAAACGAACGGCCCTGGAGCAAGCGCGTTAACGGTGATCCGGTAAGGAGCTAATTCCTTGGCCATGATTTTTGTAAGGTGCAGCACCGCTGCTTTGGAGGCTGAGTAGCTGTACGCGCCGTCACCCATCGGCACCTCACCCATCACGGACCCAACGTTCACAATACGCGCGGGGTCCTCTTCTGTAGCAGAGCTCATAAGTAAAGGAAGCAGCCGTTGGGTTAGTTCAAATATCCCTGCTACGTTTACTGACATTACTTTGTCCCATGCGGAATATGGGAACTGCCCCATAGGTGCGCCCCAACTAACACCGGCATTATTCATAAGTATCTCAAGCTTTTGAGTGCGCTTGTTGATCTCATCCACCAGCGCAGCGATGCCTTCCTCACTGCTTATGTCTCCGGTAAATCCTTCTGCCGATCCCGGCGCGTCGAGCGCATTTAACTCAGCCGCGACTGCCTCACAGGCGTCGCCTTTGCGTGAAGCTATCAAAACATGCGCTCCGGAACGCACTAACGCCTCGGCCGCCATTCGACCTATTCCGGTCGCCCCGCCAGTTACAAGGGCTGTTTTTCCATTGAGTGAAAACAGGGTCTCGGGCGTCATGGTTACTCCATTTCTTTAGCGTTTGCGTTGAAGGTCCTTGCGGCACAATGCAAGCATCTAACTTGACAACGCTCAACAGTAATCCAACGATTTCATTTCCAACGAGGCAAGAGGCAAGAGGGACTAATGAAGGCATTACTGAGCGTCACAAAGGGCGGACCTGAAACGCTGGAGCTGACCACCCTGCCCGATCCGAAGCCAGCCAAAGGCGAGCTATTGATTCGTGTTCACGCCACGGGCGTCAACTTTCCCGATACTTTGATGATCCGTGATCTGTATCAGATCAAACCACCCCGCCCTTTTGCTCCAGGTGGTGAAATTGCAGGGGAAATAATTGAGCTTGGCGAAGATGTAACGGGATATACTCGCGGCGACCGGATACTTGCATTGACGGGACACGGAGGGTTTGCGACCCACCTAACATTAAACGCTTCCATGGCGGTAAAGATCCCGCCTGATATGTCGTACCAAGATGCTGCCTGTTTTATTTTTACTTACGGCACATCGTATCATGCGCTCAAGGATCGCGCCGGATTGAAATCGGGCGAAACCCTTTTGGTCTTGGGTGCCGCTGGCGGAGTCGGGTCTGCGGCAATTCAGCTTGCTAAAGCCTCAGGCGCGCGTGTGATCGCTGCAGTCTCATCCAACCAAAAGGCTGAGTTCTGTCGTAAGCTGGGCGCGGATGAAACGCTAGTCTACGCTCGTGATTTGGACAAAGACGCCCAAAAAGCATTTTCTTCTGAAATCAAATCGTTGGCCGGCGGTGACGGAGTGGATGTGGTCTACGATGCCGTGGGAGGAGATTATTCTGAACCGGCCTTGCGCGCGATGGCGTGGAGCGGGCGATTTTTGGTCGTCGGCTTTCCAGCGGGTATTCCCCGTATTCCGCTAAACCTTTCTCTCTTGAAAGGCTGCCAGATCGTTGGAGTGTTTTGGGGCGCTTCTGTTTTTCGGGATCCAAAAGGACATGCTGAAAACATGAAAGAGTTATTCAATCTGTATCAAGCTGGAAAAATCAAACCTCAAATCAGCGCGACCTTCCCGCTAAGCCAGGGCGGTAATGCATTGGAAGCCCTTGAGAGCCGCTCTGTTCTTGGAAAAGTCGTCGTCACGATGGACAGCGTGTGAATTTGTTCACAGTCACGCGTGGCATATTGATCCAGAATGAAAAAAATCGTGCCGACCTTATAGCGAACTGCCTGCTGGACGCCCCCACGTTTCGGGTTTATCACGAAAAAAATGGGGATGGTTTGTAAATGACGAAGATACTGGTTCTGAACGGCCCAAATCTGAACATGCTAGGCATGAGACAACCAGAGTTCTATGGCCGGACTACACTAAAAGAGGTTGAAGACCTTTGTGTCTCGCATGGCGAAACGCTTGGCCAAAGTGTGTCGCATCTTCAGTCCAACCACGAAGGAGTGTTGATCGACGCAATTCATGCGGCGCGTGGCGTTCAGGACGGAATTGTTTTGAACGCCGGTGCTTATACTCACACTTCGGTCGCGTTAATGGATGCGATCGCCTCAGCCGAGGTTCCCGTCGTCGAAGTACACATGTCAAATATTCACGCACGTGAGACTTTTCGGCACACGTCATATATCGCCCGAGTTTCTATCGGACAGGTCTGCGGCTTTGGCGCGCAAAGCTATGTTATGGCATTGGATGCTTTGGCGGCATATTTGTCGAAGGACAATGTGGGATGAATTTAACCGAGTATCTCAACTTTCTCAGCTACACAAAAACGCTTGAAGAGCTTTGGGATGCTCATTGCCGGCAGATGTCCAACTATGGTTTCGATCGCCTGTTGTACGGGCACACACTATACCGAACCGAAACATCGCTGGGTGATCCTGAGGATTTTGTGATCCTTTCTAACCACAGTAACGACTACCTCGAAGGATTTGTGCACTCGGGCCTTTATTTTAATGCTCCCATGTTGCAATGGGCCTTGAAGAACGAGGGAGCAGCCAGCTGGCGCATGATTCAAGAGATGGCGTCCAGCGGCGCGATGACCGAAAAAGAGCGTCAGGTTTATGAATTCAACAAATCCAAAGGTGTGACGGCTGGATTCACGATCAGCTTTAATTCGGTTTCGATGCGGTCAAAAGGCGCGATCTCCATGGCGTCGTATGGAAACCAGACGCAGGATGAAGTCGATGAAATTTGGAGTAATCATGGCGATGATATTCTGTTGATGAACAACATCGCCCATTTGAAAATCCTGACCCTTCCCTACAACGCACCCAACCGCGCGCTGACAAAGCGCCAAAGGGAGGCCCTTCAGTGGGTCGGCGATGGCAAGACGACGCAAGATATCGCTGTTTTGATGGGGCTGACGTCTGCCACAGTCGAAAAACACCTTCGTCTAGCGCGCGAAGCACTTAGTGTTGAGACAACGGCTCAGGCTGTATTAAAGGCATCGCTTCAAAATCAGATGTTTGTAATGGAAGTTTAAAGGGTTTTTAAAGCCCAACGCGCAAGTTTACCTTAGGTAAGGAAATCATGACTTCCGAATCTTATAGAAAAATTGCAGATTGATAATGTTCCGTGAGTGGTGGCTTTAGCCAGGGAACGTTTTGATCGGATCTTTGCTATACCAAAGCTCTCTGATCGCTCTGATTGAACGGCGTCTATTCGTCCGCGTCGTTTCGTTGGAATCCCGGGGAGCCCTGTCCATCCCCATCATGCGGGGCTCCCCTTTTCCATTTCTAAAGCATTGAAACCTTTGTGAAAGACAAAAGAAAACCGGCCACTTAGAAAGTGACCGGTCTATCTGGCATCGCGGTTCTGGTAGGACCGGAAGCTATTTTAGCCTTGTGCCGCTTTTGCGACTTCAGCAGCGAAGTCTTCTTTTTCCACCACGATTCCCTCGCCAACTTCCATGCGAATGAAACCGGTGATGGTCGCTCCTGCTTCTTTTGCAGCTGCTTCGACGGTCAGATCCGGGTTAACGACAAACTGTTGGTTCAACAGAGTCGATTCGGCCACGAACTTCTTCATGCGTCCCTCGATCATCTTTTCGATGACCTGCTCCGGCTTTCCGGACTCACGGGCGATGTCCATCTGAACCTGCTTTTCTTTTTCGACAACAGCTGGGTCCATGTCTGCTTCAGACAAAGCGGCCGGGTTCACAGCGGCAATGTGCATTGCAACCTGTTTACCGATTGCTTCGTCTCCACCTGTAAGCGCGACCAAAACACCGATTTTACCCATGCCGTTTGTTGCAGCGTTGTGGACATAAGATACGACCGTTTCGCCAGACAGCTTTGACATGCGGCGGACTGACATGTTTTCGCCAATGGTGGCGATCTTGTCAGTCAGTGTGTCCGCAACCGATTTCCCGCCCAGGTCAGCGGCCAGCAACTCTTCGACGTTGTTAACGCCCTCTGCCGCGTAAGTGATCTTTCCAACCATTTCTTGGAATTCGCCGTTTTTTGCAACGAAGTCGGTTTCTGAATTCACTTCGACAGCAACGCCATTGCCACCGTCGACGTGAACCGCAACAAGACCTTCAGCGGCGGTGCGACCGGATTTTTTGGCCGCTTTAGCCAAACCCTTGGTGCGGAGCCAATCCACGGCCTCGTCCATGTTGCCGCCGGTTTCGGTCAGCGCCTTTTTCGCGTCCATCATGCCTGCGCCAGTCGAGTCGCGCAGTTCTTTAACCATTGCTGCTGTGATTGCCATCTTTTGGCTCTCCTCAATTCAAACGGAATTGGGGCAGGTCATACCCTGCCCCATATGTCAGTTACGTGACGGGCAGCTTATGCTTCGGCCGAGGCTTCAGGTTCCGCAGAAGCTTCTTCAGCGACTGCTTCCTCAACCGGAGCTTCTTCAAACTCACCCAAGTCTACACCAGCGGCGCCCAACTGTGCTGTCATACCGTCAAGCGCAGCACGAGCCGCCAGATCGCAGTATAGGGCGATCGCACGGGCTGCGTCGTCGTTTCCAGGAATGATGTAGTCCACACCGTCAGGCGAACAGTTCGTGTCCACAACCGCCACAACCGGAATTCCAAGCTTGTTGGCCTCAGCAATTGCCAGAGCTTCTTTCTTGACGTCGATGACGAACAACAGATCCGGAACGCCACCCATCTCACGGATACCACCTAGCGAAGCCTGCAGCTTCTGTTGGTCGCGTTCCATGCCCAGACGCTCTTTCTTGGTTAGGCCTTCGGCCCCCGCTTCCATGGCTTCGTCGATTTGGTTCAAGCGGTTGATCGACTGAGAAACAGTTTTCCAGTTGGTCAAGGTGCCGCCAAGCCAGCGATGGTTCATAAAGTACTGAGCCGACTTTTCGGCGGCGTCAGCAATTGGCTGAGCTGCCTGGCGCTTGGTGCCGACGAACAGAATACGGCCACCTTTTGCAACGGTATCCCGAATAGCTTGTAGAGCCTGATCCAGCATTGGAACGGTCTGAGTCAGGTCCATGATGTGGATACCATTGCGCGAGCCGTAGATGAATGGGCCCATGCGCGGATTCCAGCGCTGTGTCTGGTGACCAAAGTGTACGCCAGCTTCAAGCAACTGACGCATAGTGAACTCGGGAAGAGCCATGCTATTTATTCCTTTTCCGGTTTACGCCTCGGCGGGGGTGAAAGAAGCGGATGCTCCAACCGGCGGTCTTAGTGAGGATGTCTCCCTCAAAAAGGCCAAACCCCGCCTGCGGTTTTGAATAGCGCGCGTATAAGGTACGATTTAATGCTGCGCAAGTGGCAATCAGCCTTATTTTTCGAGCTTTGCAAATGCATGCCCGTGACGCACAGCTTGCTCACAGTGAGCAGCCAGCGCCTTGCGGTCCGCAAAGTCGCTGACCTTTGCCGGTGAATGGTAAATCAGTTCAATCGAACCTTGCTTTCGTGCGCCAAGCGTCTTGAGCAAATGGGGTGCAAAGTCCATGTCCCCCCACCAGCCGTAAAATCGTTTGGGTTGCCCAACCGGCGCGTGAAAAACAACCGAGACGGGTTGAACATGCATGAAATCGTGTAGTTCTTCAGTGAAGAATGCCGCGAAAAGTGTTGTTTTAAAGGGTAAAACGCGCAATCCATCTGTGGAAGTGCCTTCGGGGAAAAACAGTAGTTTGTGTCCGGCTGTAAGGCGCTCCCGAAAAATCTGAGTTTGTTCCCTGGCTTTCTTAGGGTTTCTTTCGATAAAAACTGTGCCAGTCGCGCGGGCAAGCCATCCTATACCAGGCCAATTCGCCACTTCGGCTTTGGAAACAAAATAGACCCGCTTGCGGGCGTTTAACGCAAAAATATCCAACCATGATGAATGATTGGCGACAACTGCGCCGCGTTCAGCCATCAATTGCCCAGTGCTGGAGAACCCGATTCCCAAAACTCGGATTGCGTTTCGACAGACAAACTGGGAAATATGAGGCGTGATTGGGCGCTGAACCCCGAAAAACGGGCGTTCGATCAGACGCACGGCCAGCAAAATGAGCAAGCCGCCAAACACCAAAATCGCTAGGGGAAGGCCGCGCAAAAAAACTAGAGCCCATTCCAGTAGGCCAAGCTCAACAGGTTCCGGGGCATCGTCACTGTTCCATAAAGGTGCGTTCACCCGATCAGGCTCCACCGTAAATACGTCGCTGGCGTTCGTTCATTCGTTCAGTATCCAAAACTAAACAAACGTCTGTCGTGTTGAAGGCGTGGTCGATAAAGGCGCCCTCGCCCACGAAACCGCCCAAACGTAAATAAGCTTTGATCAGCGAAGGCACTTGTAGCATAGACGCTCGTCGGTCCAGCGATTCCGGCCCGACGATATTCATGTTTTGAAACACACCGGCCTGCGCCCTGACCCGCAAATCAGGAGGGGCCAGATGGTTGTGATGCAACATGGAAAGCGGTTGCGCCAATTCCTGAACATTGGTTCCGTGGAAACTGGCTACGCCGAAAAGGACCTCGATCTTTCGTTCAGCCACATATTTAGCCAATCCATTCCACAAATGGTACATGGCTGTTCCCCCCCGATAGTCCTTGTGCAGACAGGATCGCCCAAGTTCCAAAAGTTTCCGGCCGCCTTGTTTTAGCACGGTCAGATCGTATTCATCCTCTGAATAGAATTGGCCTATGTCTGCTGCACGATCATCCGGTAACAGCCTATAAACACCGACAACTTCGCCTGTCATGTCATCGTAAACCAACATATGATCAAAATACGGGTCAAACCGATCCTTTTCCAACCTTTCAGAGTGATCAACCATTTCTCCGCCACCGCCGAGTTCTCGTACAAAAACATCATAGCGAAGGCGTTGCGCCGCTTTGATCTCCGCATCGGTTTCGGCGAGTTTGACAGTGAATGAAGGGCCGGCATCGGGCATTTGGTCTGTCCGTCGTTCAAATTATACGCTGATACTTCAGTTTTCTCAGCGAAAGCAACATACGGGTGTCTGGTGAAAGTTGTTAACCTTTTCTAAACCAGTTTCACGGATCAAAGACCGGCATCAGGGCTATGCGTGTCCCGTCAATCACCACTTTCCCCTGCTCGCGAAAGTTTACGGTGATCTTACCCGCGATGTTGGACTGAACCTGTCCAACGCCCCAATCGGGAAAATCGGGGTGACGGACATACATGCCCGGTGCAAGAATAGCATTAAAATCTGTCATGCGGTGTCTCCGCTCCGGCAATGGCAGGTCTAACAGGAGTTACGCATGGATGACATCGACGTCAACCTGGCCGAATTGGTCGGGTCCCGGATCTGTCATGATCTGATCAGCCCTGTAGGTGCGATCACTAACGGTCTGGAATTGTTGGATATGGTCGGTTCAGTGCAGGGTCCTGAGATGGAGCTGATCTCGGGTAGCGTCGGTAATGCCGCGGCGAAGATTCGGTTTTTTCGCGTTGCTTTCGGGCCAGCTAGCGATCAGCCATTGGGCAAATCGGAAATCGGCAGTTTGCTGAAGGATGTCGAAAACGCAGGGCGTTTGCGGGTTCACTGGTTGGTGGCGAATGCTGTAACGCGTAATCAGGCGAAACTAGTGTTTCTTGCACTTATGTGTATTGAAAGCGCAATGCCCTTGGGCGGAGAAGCCACAGTTGAAAAACAAGATAACGGCTGGACCGTATGGGGAATGGCCGACAAATTGCATCTGGACTCAGATCTGTGGAAGTACCTTTGCACTGGGCGCCTTCCCCATAAGATCATGCCATCGCAAGTTCAGTTTGCGATGCTGCTGAAAGCAGCCGCATCGCACGGCAGCAAGGTCACGGTCGAGACAAGCTCGACCCGTGTCGCAATTCGATTTTAGGTGCGGGTTGTACCGTTCCCACGCACCAAATATTTAAAACTCGTAAGCTGAGCTGCACCTACCGGCCCTCGGGCGTGCATCTTTCCAGTTGCGATTCCGATCTCTGCGCCCATTCCAAACTCTCCGCCATCTGCGAATTGGGTCGAGGCATTGTGCATGAGAATTGCGCTGTCCAGGCGTTCAAAGAAACGCTCAGCCGCCTTGGCGTCCTCGGTCATAATACAGTCCGTATGATTTGAACCAAAGGCTCGAATATGATCGATGGCCGCGTCGATGTTAGCGACCGTTTTTGCGGCGATGATACTGTCTAGAAACTCCTTGCCCCAATCGTCTTCCGAAGCAGCGATGCATCCATCAATTACCAATGTGCCTTCTGCATGAACCTCGACACCGGCAGCCAAAAGGGCAGCGATTAAATCTCGGCCTAGGGTGTCTGCAATGTCCTGATGTACCAACAGACATTCGGCAGCACCGCAAATTCCTGTGCGGCGAGTTTTGGCATTCAGGACCACATCCAATGTCTTTTTGGGGTCGGCCGATTTATCCACATAGATGTGAACGATGCCTTCAAGATGCGCGAACACTGGCACCCTTGCTTCGCGTTGTACAAGGCCGACCAGGCCTTTTCCGCCACGCGGGACAATGACGTCCACGTAATCGGTCATGGTCAGGAGTTCCTGCACAGCGGTCCGATCCCGCGTTGGTATCAATTGAATCGCATCTTCCGGCAGGTTCGCGGCCTTTAACCCCTGGACGAGGCATGCGTGAATAGCCTTAGAAGAATTAAAGCTTTCAGATCCACCGCGCAATATTACTGCATTGCCCGATTTCAAACACAAGGCACCCGCATCGGCAGTTACATTGGGGCGACTCTCATAAATAACACCGATAACACCTAGCGGAGTTCGGACACGTTGAATGTTGAGGCCTGAGGCCATATCCCATTCCGTCAGAACTTCACCCACAGGGTCAGGTTGATCTGCGACAGTTCGCAACCCGTCGACCATGCTTTGAACGCGTGCTTCATCCAGCATCAGGCGATCCATCATAGCTGGACTCAGACCCTTGTCTCGTCCGTATTCTAGATCTTTTTTGTTTTCTTCGATGATTTTAGCGCGATTGGTCCAGACAGCCTCGGCCGCAGCGATCAAAGCAGCGTGCTTACGTTCAGCAGAGGCAAAGGCAAGCTCCTGCGAAGCCGCTTTGGCGCGCTTTCCAAGATCGGCCATCATTGCGGTAATGGTGCTAAAGTCCTTCATCTCATGAACCTTTCAGGTCTTCTTTGTGTTATTCTAGCAGGTGCAGCCGTCAGAGCGCCAGATCGTCGCGGTGAATTAAGGCAGCTCGGCCCGGATACCCTAGCGTTGCTTCAATCTCAGAAGACTTACGGCCTTTTATGGCATCAGCTTCTTGCGCAGTGTACCGGCTCAGGCCCTGTGCCAACCGTCGTGTGGAAGGGTCAAGAATTGCCACCGGATCGCCGCGTCCGAAGTCACCAGAGACTTCGACGATCCCAGCAGGTAACAAACTTTTCCCGTTTTTAAGTGCCTTTGCTGCACCATCATCGACCACAATCTGACCTCGGGGCTTCATCGCCGAAATCCAGCGTTTACGAGCAGCGTGCGGATCCAGCTTAGCAGTAAACCACGTGCTGCTTGACCCATTTTCCAAAGATTTCAGAGGGTTAAGAACCGATCCTTCAGTAATAGCCATCGCGCAACCTGCGGCTGTCGCCATTTTTGCGGCCATAAGTTTCGTTTTCATACCGCCCTTGGACAATCCTGAACCAGCGTCGCCAGCCATGGCTTCGATATCGGGAGTGATTTCGTCAATCACATCAAATCTCGTCGCGGCCGCATTTTCGTTTGGATTTCCGGTATAAAATCCATCCACGTCTGACAATAAAACAAGCTGGTCAGCGCCCACTGTCACAGCTATTTGCGCCGCTAATCGGTCATTGTCGCCATACCGGATTTCGTCTGTAGCTACAGTATCGTTTTCGTTGACAATTGGAACGACGCCCAGCCCCAGTAGAGTTTCCAGCGTAGCCCGTGAATTCAAATAGCGTCGGCGATCTTCGCTGTCTTCCAAGGTTACCAAAACCTGTGCGGTTGTGATGCTGTAGGGATTCAACGCCTCTTCATATGCGCGGGCCAACCGGATCTGACCGACGGCCGCCGCAGCCTGAGACTGCTCCAATGGCAGATTTTCCAGCGGGAGATTAAGAACCTCGCGTCCCAACGCGATTGACCCAGATGAAACTAGAATGACGTTTGCACCCTGCCCCTTTATCCAGGCTACATCTTGTGCCAGTGACTCCAACCAATCGCCTCGCAACAACCCAGTTTTGCGGTCCACCAACAGAGCTGATCCGATCTTGACGACCAGACGTCGGGCTTTGCTTAGGGTTGCCAAGGCAGTGCCTCCTCAGAGGGTTTCTGGCGCAACCTGTTTTCGTCGATTTGGGCGCGCAAAGCACGCAAAACGTCGGTGACTCCCAAAAGAGCAACTCCGGACATGGTCATTACAGGACCACCGACCGCCTCTTGCAATACTGCAACGGCAATTTTCTGTTCCTCATTGTTCAATGCATCGACCTTGTTCAAAACCGTGATCCTTGGTTTTTCAGCTAAGGCGCCGCCATAAGCTTCCAACTCTCGGATGATGGTGTGATAATCCTCGGCAATGGTTTCAGAGGTTCCATCAACCAAATGTAGCAATACCGAGCAGCGTTCGACATGACCTAAAAAACGGTCTCCAATTCCTCGCCCCTCGTGAGCACCTTCAATCAAGCCCGGAATGTCGGCCACGACGAATTCGACATTGTCTACGCCAACAACACCCAAATTGGGGTGAAGTGTCGTAAACGGATAGTCAGCGATTTTTGGGCGGGCATTCGATGTGGCTGCCAGAAAGGTTGATTTGCCGGCATTCGGCAGGCCCAGCAAGCCAACATCAGCGATCAGCTTCAAGCGTAACCAGATCGTTCGTTCGATCCCAGCCTGACCGGGATTAGAGCGGCGAGGCGCTTGATTGGTTGCGGACTTGAAGTGGAGGTTTCCGAAGCCGCCGTTCCCACCTTTGGCCAGCAGAAATCTCTCACCTATCTGAGTTAAATCACAAATGACAGTTTCTTCGTCTTCATCAAGAATTTCGGTGCCGACCGGCACACGCAAGATTATGTCGTCACCGTCTTTACCAGTGCGTTGCTGCCCACGTCCTGGTTGACCGTTTTTTGCGAAAAAATGTTGCTGATAGCGGAAATCGATGAGCGTGTTCAACCCATCCACCACTTCGGCCCAAACCGATCCACCCGTACCGCCGTCGCCGCCATCAGGCCCACCATATTCAATGTACTTTTCGCGTCGGAAACTGACGCAGCCGTTGCCTCCGGCGCCTGACCGGATGTAGACCTTTGCGAGATCGAGAAATTTCATGACTGTCCCCTACTGCAAAGGCCCCATCGGCCACAAGTCAGAGTTTTTTACTGTAAGTCCAGGTGGGCACATTCGCGTCGCGTGCCACCGAATAACTTTCTGCATCGCCAAGATACTGGAACCCGCAATGCGTCAATACTCGGGCTGAGGCAGGGTTATCCTGAAAAACACTGGCGAACATGTTTGAGTTCTGTAACGGATTAGCGAGAACCAGTGCTTCGACGGCCAAGGACGCAATCCCTGTGTTCCAATAGATCGGTGCGACCCAATAACCAACTTCGGACTGATTGCGATCCAGCTTTTCCAACGAGATCAGACCGATCAGCTCAGGACCGCCATCCTTGGTTGCATCCATCACCCAAACATCCTCGTCCCGTTCTTCAGCCATGGAACGGTTAACAAAGGCCTCGATCGAGCCTGGTGGAAGCGGATGAGGGATAGACGTGGTCATACGCGCCACGCGTTCATCACCCGCGTAGTGTTCAATGAGACCCATATCCGATCTGCGCAAAGGGCGAAGATCGAACCGCTCGGTTTCGATGACCGGCTGGTTTATTATTGTCTCAAGTTTCATGAGTTCGTTCCTCCTCCGAACAACACAAAAAGTACGGACGCAACAGTAAGACTGGCCAACGTCCACATCAGATATTTTTCAACCGGTCGTCCTTCAACCGCATGGGCTATTCTATCGCCAGCAAAAGTCCAGATCGGGTGCAAAACAACTTGGCAAATCAACAAACAAAGAGCGATTGTTAACGTCGCGTTAAAGCTGGGAGTACCGGCGGCAACGAAGCCCGTGAATCCTGCAATTATCATAGCCCAGGCTTTTGGATTAAGCGGATGGACGATCAATCCGGCCCAAAATCCCGGCACGTTTCCATCGGCATCAGAGCGTGACAGGCGTAAGTTCGCGATTTTCCAAGCCAGCCAACAAATATATGCCGCAGAAGCATATTTCAGGATCGTAAAAACAATTGGAGCCTGATCTGCCACTTGCATAAGGCCAAATCCTACTGGCCAGATGATCAGCTGCTTGCCCAAGATGACACCGGCCACAAATGGCAGCGTAGCGCGAAAGCCGTAGCGCGCGCCGGTTCCAAGCAGGACCATATTGGCAGGCCCGGGCGTACCAACCTGGCTGGCAGCAAAGATAAGAAAGCTGGTGGTTGCGACTGTCATCTGGGTGTTCAATCAGGAATGCGTTAAAACGAGAAAGGGGACCGGCACTTTCTGCCGGTCCCCCATGAATTTTTCTTCAACCTTCTGGGTTTCGGCTTACTCTGCGGCCTCCGCTACTGGCAAGACCGAAATAAATGTGCGGTTTTTTAGTCCCTTATGGAACTTCACGGCGCCATCCACGGTTGCAAAGATTGTGTGGTCCTTGCCCATGCCTACGCCTTCGCCCGGCCAGAACTTGGTGCCGCGTTGGCGTACAATGATGTTGCCCGCGATGGCGGACTGACCACCATAAAGTTTTACGCCAAGGCGACGACCCGCTGAGTCGCGACCGTTACGGGAGGAACCGCCAGCTTTCTTATGTGCCATTCTCTCTCTCCTTAGCCTTTGGCCAGTTCTTTGGCCTGTTCAACCCATTCGGGTTTCACTTTGATGGCCTCGATAGCAGCAATCTGCTCGTCCGACAAGGCGGCCAAAGCAGCAAAGCTCTCGATGCCTGCTTCTGCCAATTTCTTGGCGGCAGCAGGGCCAACGCCGTTCAACTTGGTCAGATCGTCAGCAGCGCCAGCTTCGGGAGCTTCAGCCTTGGCCTCCGCTTTCTTCTCAGGCTTTTTCGCTGCCAGAGCAGCCTCGCCTGCAGGTGCTGTACCTGTTGCAGCTTTAACGCCCGACTTGTCCGCGCCCGACGACAAGATGTCGGTGATCTTGACCAACGTCAGTTTTTGACGATGTCCGACCGTCCGCTTCGAACTGTGTTTACGACGGCGTTTCACGAACTTGATGACCTTGTCACCTTTAACTTGTTCGATCACTTCGGCTTGAACTGCCGCACCATCAATGAACGGCGCACCGACCACGGGAGCCTCACCCCCAAGCATCAGAACGTCGTTGAATTGAATTGTTTCACCTGCGTCTGCAGCAAGTTTTTCAACGCGGAGCATGTCGCCCGCTTGAACCTTGTACTGCTTGCCGCCGGTCTTCAGGACCGCAAACATGTGTTAATCCTTTTCAAAACCGCGTTCTGTGGTCCCCGATTTACGGGAGTTTTGGCCGCTGCCACCTCGAACTGCGCGCCCTTTTCGGGCTGTGTGGATGACCCTGAGGACACGCCTTTCGGGTCAAATAATAACGATACCCGGCGCGGTTATTCCGGCCGGGATGCAGGCTTATCTAAGCATTGCAATTAAATGTCAACCGATTTCGAGTTCAAAGCTCAGATGAGTCAATCGCGCGAGCTACGGCTTCGCCCAAACGATAATAAATTCCGTCGATCATGAAGTCGAACCCCTTGAACAGCGCTTCGTTAAGCGCCTGCCCAGTTTCGGTTCGCGAAAAGGCAATATTTTCTCGCATTTGCGCTTTGCTCAGAGGTTGGTAGGCCAAAAGCAGAAAGGAATACACCCAGGTCTCAGTTTCGACAGCCACTTCGCCTTTTTGTTCCATTAGCTGGTTCAACAGCAAGTCGTTTTCCATTGGAAAGCCTTGACTATTCGAGATGCCGAGAAAGAAATTGTAGTCCGCGCTAAGCGATCCCTGCACGTTCTGCTCAATCAAGTCATTAACGTGAACGTATTCGTCGATTAGTAAGTAGAATTCAGTTTCGCGGTCGAATTGGCGATAGGCCTGTCGTGCCATATCGTCTATGGCATCGTCCATAAGGGCCATTCGTGCCGAATTTTCGAGTGAAATAATGGTCTGCCCCAATTCACTTTCGAAAAAAACGGTCGCCTGTTCTATTTGTCCTTCATTCAGATATTCTCCGACCGTTCTGATCATCTGATCGTGCATCCAGACCGGATCGTAGATGTCTTCGACCTCTGCCTGAAAGTATGAATCACCGTTGCCGTCGAGCACGGTGTCGATCAATACTTCGCCCTGCTCACGGCCTTCTTTTCCAATTATTTCTATTACCTCTTGCAACTGCATGGCCTGCATCAGCCGATCCAACTTTTCATCGGCTGCAAGCGGGGAAGACCAAAAAGCGATGGCCAACACATTGTAAAACAAGCGGCGCATCAAATATCCTGAGCAGGCCGCAGTTCGGACATTCTTGAAGCCAAAACCTCAAATCGCATAGCCATGATTTCATATTGAATTGCGTTCAACAGCTCGTAGACCTCCTGCATCAAAGGCTGTTCTAGGGCCAAAACATATGCATCGACATCTTCATCGGAAAAGTCTCTGTACGTGTAAGCCGCCCCTGCCAAGGCAGACAATTGAAGTGCGCGCCGCATCTCGGGTTCTTGTTGTTTCATCATCTGGCGTAACTCGTCGCCACTCATTTGAAGTTCGATTACGCCGGCAGCACTGGCCGCAAGCAGGAAACGGACCTGAATTTCCTGCAATGCCCTCAAGGATGTTCCACTAGCGTCGACAGCTCGGTTCATGCGCTTAAGGCTTTCAACACGCATCGAGCCTTCTTTGATCAAATCCGAAACGATCTCCTGCCCTAGGTCCTGTTTTTCGTCCTCATCTTCATCCATGTGGGAGGCGTTTTCGGCCTCGACCAGACGCTGACCAAGATCGGAAGCATAAAATTCAACCGCATGGGACAAAGCTTCTTCGCTTAGCGTCTGTTCAAGTATAGAAACGGCTGTTTCGTGCATTTCCTCAGTGTCGAACACTTCTTCGGTCAGGCGTGTCCAGTCAGAGCCAAAGCCGTCGGGATCGATCCCCAGCATTTGTGGCGCCGATGCGCTCGCAAGTGCGATGCTCTCTAATGCGACGTCAAATCCAGTCGTTGTCAAAAACGCCTCAATCCTGTCACGGCTGGCCGCCGATGCGCATGCTGCAGTCAGGCAAAGAATTGCGACGGACAATAAGTACGGAAGAATGGTATAGCGCTTTGAGTAAGTCATAAATGTGAGCCTAGGCGTTTTCCGCCCGCAAGCAATGGAAAATCCCGGCTAGCGGGAAATCGGGAATTTTCTGCTTGCACCCCTGCATGATCCTCACTAAATCGACGCCTCACAGACCCCCGCGGAGAGGTGCCGGAGTGGTCGAACGGGGCGGTCTCGAAAACCGTTGTGGGTGCAAGCCCACCCAGGGTTCGAATCCCTGTCTCTCCGCCACAACTTTTTCAAAAACTCAATTTCTCCTTCGGCAGTGACAAGCGTTTTGTAACTGTTCGTTTTCGAAGTGGCATGAAGTCGCCGTCCCAAACGTACCCGATCAGCGCTGTGTGGCTCAATCTTGTTCTTTGACCGAAATACTCCGGTTTTCCCCTTTGCAAGTGGCTAGTTTTCTCTCAATTCGACGAAAAGCAGAACTCAAAGGAGATCCCAATGTCCCGCCTATTACTTGTTCTAGTGGTCGTCGTTGTCGGTTTCGGCGCCTACTTCTACCTGAGTCAACCAGAACCTACCCCTGCCGAAAAACTGCAGTCTGCGGCCGAAGAGGCTGGCGAAGCCGTAAGTGAGGCGGCATCTGCAGTCAAAGAAGCCGCTGGAGAGGCAGCCGATGCCGTAGCTGACCAGGTAACTGAAACGGCCTCATCTGTTGCAGATCAAGCCAGTGAAGCCGCCTCTTCGGTGACGGAACAGGCCACCGATGCCGCGAATTCAGCGGCAGAACAAGCAGAAGAAGCTGTTACGCAAGCCGGCGATCAGGTCGCCTCACTGACCGATCAGGGTCAGGACCTTTTCAACTCATGGGTCGAAGAAGGGAAGTTGACGGCGCAGAATTTTGACTATGACGCTATGGTCGAGGCAATCCAAGACAGCACCCTTTCACAAGAGATCAAGGCGCAAACTGTAGCAATTCTCGACGAAATAAAAGCTGCCCCCGAAACAGTGGCTGAAAAGATCCAAGAACTGCGGACTTTGTTAACTCAGTAAATTTCGCATGAGATAAGGAAGGCCTGTTTCGGACCACCTTAAATTCTCGGCTAAGTACCGACTTATGCGGCCATTTCTGTGGCCGCACATCTTGACCGCGCGGAACACGGAAGAGACAAATTTTGTTGGTTGTTGCGAACATCCAAGTGCAAAAAACCTTTTGACGTTTGGACAGACAACAAAAAGGCCTTAAACTTCAAGCAGATTGTTAAACAGTTAGTTTTTGTTGCGGAGCTGCAAGGATGAAATTGTTCAGGTTCACAAAGATTGTTCTAGTAAATTTTTGTGTTCTCATTTTGCTTTTAGAAGTTCTGGGGTTTGCACTTTCGAGGACATCCGAGTCGAAAGGCAGAGTGTTTTCAGATGTAGAAAGGATAAAACAAGACCTAATCGCAAACTGGGGCACTTACGAGCATTGGCTCGAACATCGTTATGATGCAGCGCTTGGATGGAATAACCCTTCAAGCCGCAAAGATGAGGCGTTGGATTGTTCTGGTGAACCAGTGCAAGTTACATACAAAAAGGATAGAAGTCGGCTGACACCTGCGTCAGCAGAAGGCCTCAAGATATTAACTTATGGGGATTCTTTTACGCATGGCGACGAAGTTGGCGACGCATTCAGCTTTCCAAATCTGCTCGCCAGTGAACTGCATGCCGAAGTCATAAATCATGGGGTCTCAGGCTATGGTATACTTCAGGCGGTGCATAAGTTCGAATTGACGGCTGAAGCAGAGCAGGATGCTGACATCGCAGTATTGGCCTTTATTGGCGACAACATTTATCGAATGTTGAACTCTTATTATCCGCTGCGCGGGAACCCGACTTTCCACTTCGGCTTCAAGCCGTATTCCCGCGCTGGTCAATTCGTGGAAAATCCGAATAACCCTACCGTATTTGATCAAGAAGAAATGACCCAAATTGTCGAAGGATTGGCTATTACCGATTATTGGACGCTGCCTCGCGCTAAGTTTCCTTACTCAATTTCGCTAATTGAGTACTTTGGAACTAACAGATTTAGGTGGGCCCTCATCAAAAGGTCGCAAGGGTTTGATGAATTTGCACCGTTTATGAAGGACCTTAATATTGTGCTTGAACGATTTGTAACTACTGCAGAAGAACATCAAATTCAGCCGGTCATAGTATTGATACCGGGTACTGCTGAAGATGTTGAAATTTACGAAAATACGATCGAAACTCTAAAAGTAGTATTTCAAAACCGTGCCGACATTATGAAAGTTGTTGTAACACCGCAGGATTGGTCGAAATATATGCCGGATGGTTGTGGTCATCCTTCCACTGCCGGTTATGGCATCATCGCCGGGCAAGTTGCTAATTTTATTTCCTCGAACAACTGAAAATTGAATAAGTTATATTTTATCTGGTTTTTGCCATTAAGGCGCCTTTGTGAACAATACGGATTATATTTCAATAAATTTTGAACAGGATCAACACATGAACACCTTACCCGCAACAATGTATTCCGTTGTACTAAACCACGGCGGATATTCCGGTACGGCGCTAGAACCGACGATAAAAGATGCTTCTGATTGGCTATCCGAAGCTGAATTACCGGTACCCTCGCCCGGGCCTGGGCAGGTTTTAATCCGGTTGCGGGCGGCTTCGGTTAACCCATCGGATATGCACTTTATTAAGGGTGAATACGGCCAACCGCGGGTAAAAGGTGCTCCGGCGGGATTCGAGGGTTGCGGCGATGTAGTGGCAACTGGTGCTGGTGCCGAAACGCTCCAGGATCAACGTGTTGCTTTTGTTGCGGCAGGATCAGGGGCTTGGGCAGAGTATGTCGTAACTCAAGGTCAAATGTGCATCCCATTGCGGCCCGACATTTCTGATGAAGATGGAGCATCCCAGATCGTGAACCCTTTAACTGCGATGGCCATGGTCGACTTGGCGCGAAATGACGGCGACGCTTTTGTGATTTCTGCGGCTAACAGCCAGTTGGGAAAATTGATGTGTAGTCTGGGTCGAGATTTAGGATTGAGTCCGATCGCATTGGTGCGCAGGCCAGAAACTGTTCAACCACTGAAAGAACTTGGTGCCGTCGAAGTATTGGTGACTTCGGATCCAAAGATCAAAGATCACTTCGCGTCTATTAGCACCAACATGAAACCACGGGTCTTTTTGGATGCAGTGGCCGATCAATTGTCTGAACAGCTGTTTTGCGCCATGCCGAACGGTGCTCGCTGGGTTATATATGGAAAGCTCAGCAGCGAAATGCCTCAATTGACGCAATCCGGGCAAATGATCTTTATGAGCAAACGAATTGAAGGGTTCTGGCTGACCCGATGGATGATGTCGACGCCCCTTGCAGAGCAAATGCGCGTGGTTGCCGAGGTGCAGGCCCGATTTGCCGATGGTCGTTGGAAAACTGATGTATCCGAGCGGCTTAGATTGAGCGAAGTTGTACCGAACCTTGCAAGTGCGCTGAAAAAGAGTGACGGCAAGGTCATTATCACGCCATAGTAACACCAAGCCCAACACCAGATCGGGGCGCCAACGTCGCCGGGCGCGCAGGCAACGGGAGGGAAAGCTTGGATAACGCACAGCTGCTTATCAGCGGGCTGGCGAATGGCTGCGTGTACGGCCTGATCGCTCTCGGTTTTGTGTTGATTTACAAAGCAACAGAAGCCGTGAACTTTGCGCAGGGCGACTTTATGATGCTGGGCGCTTTTGTAACCATCGGACTGACGAATACAGAGTACATGGGGCTGCCCTTCTGGATGGCTTTGCCGATTTCGTTAAGCATCATGGCAGCTGTCGGGTATCTTGTGGATCGTCTGATCATCCGAAGACTGTTTGGCGAAAGCCAGTCGGCGGTTGTAATTCTTACCATCGCCATGGGATTTGTAATACGTTTTGTTGCCGGATTGATCTGGGGGCATGAGCCGCAAACTTTGCAAAACCCGCTGGCGGGAAAGGATATCCGTTTTGGAGCGCTAGTTCTTGGCTTGGAAGACGTTGCCGTCATTGTCGTCACTTTATTGCTGACTATTGGGCTTTACTTGTTTTTTAGCCGAACCAAGCTGGGCCTCGCGATGCAAGCGGCATCACAAAACCAACTGGCTGCTTATTACATGGGTATCCCCGTCAAACAGGTTCAGGGTGTAATCTGGGCCTTGGCCGGTGTTGTCGCGTGTATTGCAGGCATTCTTTTTGCAGCCAAGGGATCGGTTGATCCAACCACGGGCTTGCTGGGAATAAAAGCATTTGCTGCTGCAGTGATTGGAGGGTTTGGTAGTTTGCCCGGTGCTTTAGCTGGCGGTCTTATTGTTGGCGTGATCGAGCCATTTGCCAGTCGGTATATTGCGGCTGGCTATAGCCAGGTTGCGCCCTATGCGTTGTTGTTGGCTGTTTTGATTTTTCGTCCCAACGGTTTGTTCAGCCAAGTACGGGCTAAAAAGGTCTAGCTACATGAGATTTGTGTTCAAAACAAATTACATTCAGGACATTCGCCCTTGGAAAGATGGATATCAACTAAGCCTCTATCTTTTTCTTCTGGCTTTGGTTTTTTCTGCCCCATGGTTGCTGGATGATTTCTTTCTGGGCGAGTTGACCAATGTTCTGATTTGGGCAATTGCCGGCCTGGGTTTGATGATTTTGACTGGCCATACAGGTCAGGTGAGCCTTGGGCACGCGGCTTTTCTGGCATTCGGTTGTTATGCAAACGTGGCTCTGATCGAAGCTGGCGTTCCTTTTCTGCTGGCTTTTCCTTTATCTGGTATTTTGACGGGAGTAGCTGGTGTTACCGTCGCAATCCCTGCTCTGCGGCTGCATGGTATTTATCTGGCGATTTTCACGTTGGCTCTCTCAATATTGATGGACGACATCATTGTGCTGGCTGAGCCGATCACCGGCGGCGTCACCGGTAAATTTGTCGGAGGCGTCGAGATATTCGGCAAACTGGTGGATCGATGGGCTACGCCAGTTGAGTTCTTCTGGCTGGTACTTGGTGTTACGTTATTGGTTACAATAGGGTATATCAATTTGTTAAGGGCGCCGTTAGGCCGCAGTTTTATCGCCGTTCGAGATTCAGAAGTTTCCGCTCAGGCAATGGGCGTGGACATTGCGCGGACCAAGATGATTTCGTTCGCTTTGTCCTGTTCTGTAACGGGTTGGGCCGGAGCATTGATGGGTCTCTATGCCGGAGCTTTCAACAACGAAACGTTCAGCGTTCTGATTTCGATCCAACTGCTGATGATGATTGTGATTGGAGGATTAGGTTCAATCCATGGAGCGTTTCTTGGTGCCATTGTGGTTGGCTTCTTGCCGCAATTCCTTTCCATCTCAAAGGAATATGTCGGCGCGATATTTGGCGGCAATGCCGTAGCCATTCCCGGGCTTGAATTTGGAATCTTTGGCATGATCTTGATCGCCTTCATCCTTTTCGAACCCTTGGGCATGTACGGTCGTTGGTTGAAAATTCGAACTTGGTTCGAGTTATTTCCATTTTACAGAAAGGAAATGTTCAAACGCCAGAAGTCGTACCTCAAGACGGAGCGCCTAAGGTGAGTTTGCTAGAATTTGAAAGTGTCACCCTGAACTTCGGGGGTCTCACGGCCGTCGACAATTTGTCTTTCGAAGTCGAAGAAGGAGAAGTTTTCGCCATTGTGGGGCCTAATGGCGCGGGTAAATCCACAGTCTTTAACCTTATATCGCGGTTCTATGATCCATTCGCTGGGTCAATCCGGTTTGATGGGCATGATTTGTTGCGGGTGAAACCGTCTGGTGTCGCATCGTACGGAGTGGCAAGGACTTTCCAGAATATCGAACTTTTTGAGCACGCGACCGTGTTACAGAATCTATTGGTCGGGCGCCATCGGCACCGCCGAACGAACTTGGTTTCAGAAATCCTTTTCCTACCTTCCGTAAGGCAGCAAGAGATTAAGAACCGTGAAAAAGTCGAAGAAATAATTGACTTTCTCGACCTCCAAGCGTTTCGCGACAAAATGATTTCGGGATTACCTTATGGCGTGAGGAAGGTTGTAGAGGTTGCCCGAGCCTTGGCAACAGACCCCAAACTTCTGCTGTTGGATGAGCCTGCCTCGGGTTTGTCGGTCGAAGAAACTACGGACATGCGCTGGTGGATCGATGATATCCGCAAGCAGATGGGTATCACTGTGTTGATGGTAGAGCACGACATGGGGCTCGTTTCAGGTGTTTCGGACCGAGTTTTAGCGATGGCTGACGGCGCAAAATTGGCGCTTGGTCCGCCAGAACATGTGCAATCCCATCCGGCTGTGATTGAAGCGTATCTTGGGAAAGCCTCATGAACGACCCAATCCTTATGATCCGAAACATTGAAAGTTTTTATGGCCCAATCCAAGCGATCCGAGGCGTTTCCCTTGATATTCTGGAAGGTCAGATTGTCTCGATCCTTGGTGCCAACGGCGCTGGAAAAACTACTTTAATGAAAACCGTTTCGGGGGTTATGGACCCAGAAAAGGGCCGTATCAATCTGAACGGAAAGGATATTCAGGGATTGGAACCACACGAAGTGGTGCAAAGGGGCATCGTCCACGTTCCCGAAGGACGCGAGGTTTTTCCCTTGATGACAGTGGATGAAAACCTCACTCTAGGTGCATATACAATATCCGATAAGTCCCTAATCGAAAGGGATCGGGAACTGGTTTTTCACTACTTTCCGGTTCTAAAAGCGCGCAGGCAGCAAGAGGCAGGTACACTGTCAGGTGGCCAACAACAAATGTTGGCAATCGGTCGCGGTTTGATGGCTAGCCCTAAAATCATGTTGTTGGACGAACCTTCACTGGGATTGTCGCCAATACTCGTGCAGGAGATTTTCGGCATTTTGCGGAGACTAAACGACGAGCAAAAAATGACCATGGTGCTTGTCGAGCAGAATGCCAACGCGGCGTTGGAATTGGCCCATCATGGGTACGTGATGGAACTTGGGCGGATCGTCATGGATGGTTCAGCAGAGGATTTGATGAAATCCGAAGACATCCAGAATTTTTATCTGGGCGTTCAAGAAGAAGGTGCTCGCGAAAATCGCCGTTGGAAGCGGAAAAAGACCTGGAGATGAACCAGATGAATGCCAGCACCCTGCCCGCTCAGAAAATTATCAATGGGGTCAGTTTCAACGCAACACCCGGTCAACGCCCGTTGCGCGTTGATGGATGCGTAACGGTTGGCGAGCTGTTTCACAAACGCTGCACTGAGCTAAGTGACCGAACAGCCCATCGGGAAAAAGATCTGGGTATTTGGAAGTCCTATTCGTGGTCTGACTACTGGAAACATGCAAAGTGGATCGGTCTCGCTTTGCGAGAATTAGGATTGAAGCGCGGCGAAGTCGTTTCAATTTTGTCTGAGGACCGCAAGGAATGGGCGTGGTTCGATATGGGCATACAGTGCGTTGGCGGCATTGCCTCGGGTGTTTACACAACGGACTCTGCCAGTCAGCTTCAATATTTGATCGCCGACAGCGACAGCCGGTTTTTGATCGTTGAAAACGAGGAACAGCTGGACAAGTTCTTTGAGATCGAAAACGAAGTCCCTGGCCTGTTGAAGGTGATAATCCTAGAAGACGAAGGCTTGCACGATCTGGATAATCCAAAGTGCCTAATGATTCAGGACCTGTACGCAATTGGTAATCAGGTCGAAGTTCATGAGAACGGATGGTTCGAGTCTGAGATCCAAAAAACGACGCCGCAAGACACGGCGATCCTTGTTTATACTTCCGGCACCACGGGCCAACCTAAGGGCGCGATGTTGAGTAACGAAAACATCTTGGCTGCAATCGAGGCGGGTGCGCACTCACTGCCTACGCTGGCTTCGGATGAGCAGCTTTGTTTTCTGCCCCTGTGTCATATTCTTGAACGTGACGTTTCGATCTATTTTCCGTTAGCGGCGCGATCCACAGTAAATTTTGCGGAAAGTCCAGAAACCGTTTTTGCCAACCTCCAAGAGGTTTCTCCGGCGACCTTTACGGCTGTTCCGCGGGTTTGGGAAAAGATTTATTCTCAGGTTCAAATAATGAAGCAAGAGGCCTCGGTAACTGGGCGTATAGCCTTTGAAATGGCCTTGAAGGTAGGGATGGACCGGGCGGAATACAGCATGAAAAACAATCCGGTACCGATCTACGTTGCAGTGCGATTTTGGATCTGGGATCAGCTTGTTCTGCGAAACTTGCGACGAATGTTAGGAATGGACAGATTACGTCGCGGTGGCTCGGGCGCGGCGCCGATTTCCCCCGAATTGCTGAAATGGTACTGGGCCATCGGTGTCCCTTTGATTGAAGGTTTCGGAATGACGGAAACGTCCGGGATCGCGACGCTAAACACACTTGAAGCCAACAAACCGGGCACCATCGGTAAAGCCGTCGCTGGTAGCGATATTCGGATTGCCGAAGATGGCGAAATTCAAATCAAGGGCCTGAATGTTTTCCAGGGTTATTGGAGAAACAATGCAAAGACGGCCGAGACATTCACAGCGGATGGATGGTTGCGCACAGGTGACTTGGGGAAGATGGACAATGACGGCTTTGTCACGATAACCGGGCGATCTAAGGATATTATCATCACGGCTGGCGGCAAAAACATCACTCCTGCCGAGATCGAAAGTCGATTGAAATTCAGTCTCTACATTTCGGATGCTGTCATCATTGGCGATGGTCGCAAATTTCTGACCGCACTGATCATGATTGATCAGGAACATGTCGAAAAATTTGCGCAGGATCATAAGGTTCCATTTTCCAACTTTGCCTCTTTGTGCGCTGCGCAAGAGATAAAAAAACTGATTGGAGCAGAAGTCGCTGCGACGAACGAAAAATTTGCCCGCGTCGAACAAATAAAAGACTTTCGGCTGATTGATGTCTTGTTAACCGCCGAAGATGACGAACTGACGGCCACCATGAAACTAAAGCGGGGACTGGTGGAGAAGAAACACTCACATCTCATTGATGACATGTACAATTAGATAGAGGTTCAAAGGGAGGAGAGACATGAGAAACTTGACGAAAGGTTTGGCGACAGCCGCCACTTTGGCAGTTTCCACTACATCAATCTGGGCGGAAACTCAGGGTGTAACGGATGACGAGATTGTCATCGGCTCTGTAAGCGACCTTAGCGGGATTTTTGCTGCGGTGGGTGTGCCAGCAACCAAAGGCGCGAACGTGGTTTTTGATCGCGTCAACGCCGAAGGTGGCGTTCATGGTCGAAAAATCCGTTACGTGGTCGAAGATAACGGGTACCAAATGCCTCGGGCGATGCAAGGTTACAACAAGCTGTTGAACCGAGATAAGGTTTTCGCAATGCTCCAATCTTTGGGTACACCAATGAATGTTGCAGGCTTTAAGCTATTGGACCCAAAGGGTATTCCAAATGTAGCGCCCCTTACCGCGGCCCGGCAAATGTTGCAGGAGCCAATGGACAACAAGTTCACTTCTTTCTCTACCTATTTTGACCAAAGCCGGATCGGCGTGAAATACTTGGCCAACGAGTTCGGGTCTCAAACCGTTTGCACGATGTACCTGCCCACAGATTTCGGTCAGGAAATTCTCGAAGGTAGTAAGGCGGGAGCGGAAGAAGCCGGGATCAAGTTTGGAACTGAAACGACCCATAAACCTGACGAAACGGATTTTGTCGGCTCGCTGAGCAAGTTAAAGGACGAAGGTTGCGATATCGTGACTATCGCCCTTGGCGTCCGCCAAGCGATCACCGTGGCTGGAACGGCAAAGAAAATGGGACTTAACGATATGAAGTTCCTTGGCACTTCAGCAAGCTTTCTGACTGTCGTCGCTCAGGTTCCTGGTGGTGTCACTGATGGTTTCTATGCAGCTGCATCGTGGCTGGATCTTTGGGCGCGAGCCGATGAGCCCGCCCCTGCGGCTTTTATCGCCGAGTATAAAGCAGCTACCGGGGAAGATCCGGTTGGCTTTTCGATGCTGGGTTATTCCGCTGCTGAAATGATGGTCATGGCGTTAGAGGCAGCCGGTCCAGATTTGACCCATGATAGCTTTATTTCTGCCATGGAAGCGCTTGATTACAATGATGAACTAGTCGGGAATCATATATCTTACGGGCCGGATGATCACCAAGGTGCCGATACTGTGTTTGTCAACGTGGTCGAAGGTGGGGCGTGGAATCTGGTTTACGAAGAATAGTCAAACAAAAGAAAAGGGCTCGCGCAGCGAGCCCTTTAAACTTTTTTGTAGTCCGTAGCGAATTAGCGCTTGGAAAACTGGAACGAACGACGCGCCTTGCGCTTACCATATTTCTTACGCTCAACAACGCGACTGTCGCGTGTAAGGAACCCAGCGGCCTTCAGAGCGCCGCGCAGGTTCGGATCATAGAGCTGCAGGGCTTTTGAGATGCCGTGCTTAACAGCGCCAGCCTGGCCTGTCAGCCCGCCGCCTTTGACGGTTGCGACAACATCGAATTCACCTTCAACGCCGGCAACCTGAAATGGCTGGCGCAGGATGAGTTGCAGAACCGGACGAGCGAAGTACTTGTCCTGATCTTTACCATTTACAGTGACTTTGCCGGAACCCGGCTTGATCCAAACGCGTGCAACAGCGTCTTTGCGCTTGCCCGTTGCGTATGAGCGGCCCAGTTCGTCACGCACTGGTTCGCGTGCGACAGTTTCTTCAGCCACGGTTTCAACGCCTGCAACGGCGCTCAGCTCTTCTAGAGTATTGATCTGATCAGCCATCGGTCATTAGCTCCGGGTGTTTTTCTTGTTCATGGACTTAACGTCCAGAACTTCGGGCGATTGCGCCTCATGAGGATGCTCGGCACCAGCATAGACACGCAAGTTCGTCATCTGCTGGCGTGCCAGGCGGTTACCGGGCAGCATGCGCTTTACTGCCTGAGTTACAACGCGTTCGGGGTGCGCACCTTCAAGAATTTCCTGTTTGGTGCGCGATTTGATGCCGCCCGGATGGCCAGTGTGCCAATAGAAGTTTTCGTCGCGCTTCTTTCCGGTCATCTGAATTTTATCAGCGTTGATAACGATGACGTTGTCGCCCATATCCATATTCGGTGTGAACGAAGCTTTGTGCTTGCCACGCAGACGCATGGCGACAATCGAGGCAAGGCGACCCAGAACGACGCCTTCTGCGTCTATCAGGATCCATTTCTTGTCGATGTCTGCAGGAGTTGCAGAAAAGGTTTTCATGTCAGGACAATCCTGTTTGATGTGAAAGACCGGCCTGATCGCAGACCGGTCCAAATTCGATGAAGGGTATTTAGATCGAGTGGAATTTCACGTCAAGCGCCGTTGGTGTTATTTTATTGTTAAATATCAGATGGATAAAAAATAGGTATTATTATACCCCAAGTTTTGGGATGTTGTTGCATTCACGCGAGGGCTGCTAATCTTCTTATAAATTCATCCAATGGATTTAGGAGCTTTCGATGCAAGAAATAAATAATACGATCACGGTTTACGGCGCAGCCTGGCAGGAAACCGATCCCGAAAGACGTTCCCAATTGTTGGACCATTGTTTTGCCGAGAATGGACGATATGTGGACCCCACGGCTGATGTCGGAGGCAGGCAGCAACTCTGTGAGCACATCGGCAATGTCCTTAAGGATACGAAAGGGCGTGTTGAAATTATCAGTGCTCCCACTGTTCATCACGATGTCGTCCATTTCACGTGGCACATGATCGCGCCCGACGGTAGCGTCATGGTTTCAGGACATGATTTTGTTCAATTGAATAAGCAAGGGCAAATAGCGCATCTTGCTGGTTTTTTTGGCGATCCGGATCCCTTGGCGTGAGATGTCAAACGCTGATTTGTTCCGGTGGATTGTCCAGCAAAGTCCGCAAACGCACCATCGCATTTTCGAACCGATTTAACGACACATGGCCATTGACGGCGATGCGTACTGCATTCGGGGCACGGCCATCTCGGAGCGCGAATTCATCGGCCGAACGCAACTGAATACCCTCTCTTTCTGCCGCTCTGCTAAATGCAGCAGAACGCCATCCCGCTGGCAGGTTGAGCCACAGGAAAGGAACGTCTGGCGCCCAATTTAGATCAAAACCACCCAGAACATTAACGGCAACCCGCACATACTCACCCATCCTCTTGCGCACATCACTGGCTACTTCGCGCGTGCGTGGGTCTGATAAAAGCAGGCGAGTCAACTCGGCAAGAGGTTGGGCTAATCCGAAATAACCGTATTCGGCCGACCGCCTCAGATCTGCACTGCGCTCTCTTGGGGCGATGGCGAAACCGATACGCAAGGCAGGTGTCAGTATTTTTGAAATCGACGAAACGTGCCATCCGCGCTCGGGCGCCAATGCGCGAAAACTAGGTTCACGTGCTTCACCCATGCGGTAGCAATCGTCTTCCACAATCTGAACGTTATGACGGCGTGCCACTTCGACAATTTCTTTACGGCGTTCCAGTGGAGTGTGCAGGCCGGTAGGATTTTGCACCTCTGGAGAAACGCAGACCGCCTGCGCGGGGGTCTGTCGGAGCACATGATCCATGGCATCGGGATCGACGCCCCATTTGTCCATTCTGATGCCGATGACTTCGGCGCGCATCAATTCTCCTGCCCGACGGAACCCGGCGTAGGACAGGTCCTCAACCAGCACGACTGGTTTTGCCCCTTGTAGGATGGTCTGAAATACTAAGCACAGACCATTCTGTCCTCCATGTGTCAAAACAATATCGTCGTGGGTCAATGCCCCAAGAGGCAAATCAGACAACCACTCGGCTACCACCTGCCGCATCGGTTTATACGCGTCGCGGGTCGGGTAGTTCAAAAACAACCAGGGATCGGCCTTTGCCACTTTTTGCAGGCATTCCCGGATCAAGGCCACCTGCCCCACATCTGCCAGACGCGGGCTGAACAGGCTCACATGATTTTCGTTTTTTTCTTCCAGTAAATGCAGTTGTCGAGACCAAACATCATCCAAAATCGGAGATTTCGGCGGAGCAACGAATGTACCGCGCCCAACCTCGGCCAGAAGCAGCCCCTCGTCCGTCAATATTGTATAAGCTCTCGCTACGGTTCCCGGTGTTATTCGTAAGCGATACGCAAGTTCGCGGACCGGAGGAAGTTTAGCGCCAACCTCCAGTGTTTTGTTTTCGATTGCTTTTCTAATTGTATCGGCAACCAGCGTATATTTTGCACCCTTTGCCCTAGGCAACGACTCCGGCCAAATTGTATCCATTACAATTCTTTCTTTGATTTCGACACAATTTTGAATGTACCCACAATTGTACCGAATGTCTTATATTTGTGTCAATACAATTTGAAAGGATACTCAAGATGACACGCTCAATGCACATACCTGCCCTTGCACTGCTGAATGACAGCCCTCGGCTGCCTCTTATCGCAGCCCTGGCCGTGCAATTTGCAGCGACTGTCACAAAATGGGAGCAGCGCCGCCGTAGTCGCGTGAACCTTGGCAAACTAGACGATCGTTTACTGCGCGACGTCGGATTGACGCGATTTCAAGCCCATGACGAAATCGGCCTTTACTTCTGGATGAAATGAATTGTCCCCAGTCCCATTTCATTGGGACCTCTTCCTTGGCCGGGGTTTGTCCCCGGCCTTTTTTATCCAAATGACGCTGCAGCTGAACCTGCCGGTGGAGTGGAATAGGTTAAACTTGCACGTGCAACAACGTCATCTGAACCTTCTGAAAACATAAGCACGTCTCCGACAGCCAGACTGCGGCCAAGTTTTAGAAGCCGGCATTTCGCAATTAAGTCCACCCCGCCGATCGGTTTGCGCAAAAAGTCCATTGAACTGTTGGTGGTTACGGCAAGAGATTGACGTCCTTTTCGAGCAAGCACCATAGCATAAACACTTACGTCAGCCAGACCAAACATCGACGGTCCCGACACCGTTCCGCCTGGTCTTAGATGTCGTTCAGTCACGACAAGGCGCATGGTGATACCCGATTCTGTTAGTTCCTCGATTACAAAATCTTGATGAACCTGTGGAAAAACCTGCACCAGGTATTCAGCCAATTCTTTTTTGTTCAGAGCCAATGACATACTTTCACTCCTTGCCGTACCGCCCTAGAGTTGGCCAACAGCCAGCAGGAGGGCAAGATGGCAATTCTGGAACGTAACGACATTGGCGCGGTGGCGCGCTTGACTATGAATGCTCCAGAGCGCCTGAACGCCTTGAGTGATGAAATGTTGGCGGCCCTTCAAGCCCAACTCGATTCGCTCCGAGATGATCGATCTATTCGTGCTGTGATCCTAAGTGGTGCAGGCAAGGCCTTCTGTGCTGGCCATGATTTGAAACAGATGACGCAAGGTCGGCAAGCGGAAGACGGGGGGCTTGCATACTTTCAAGATTTGTTTGACCGCTGCGCTAAGATGATGATGTCAATCCAAAGTCTTCCGCAACCAGTTATCGCGCAAATCCATGGTATTGCCACTGCGGCCGGGTGCCAGTTGGTCGCAACATGCGATTTAGCCATAGCAGCCGACAGTACGCGTTTCGGTGTTAATGGAGTAAATATCGGCCTGTTTTGTTCTACGCCCATGGTTGCGCTCAGTAGAAACGTTCCGCGAAAACTTGCTTTTGAGATGCTGACCACCGGTGATTTCATTACGGCAAGTCGAGCCGCTGAAATAGGCCTGATCAATCGGGTTGTATCTGAGTCAAGCCTGGATCAAGAAGCAAACGCGTTGGCGGAACGCCTTGCTGAAAAGCTAGGATCAGCAGTAAAGGTGGGAAAAGAAGCATTTTACCAGCAAATTCAAATGCCTACAGATCTGGCTTACACTTACGCTGCCGAGGTGATGGCGCAGAATATGCTTCATAGAGATACCGAGGAAGGAATAAACGCCTTTATCGAAAAAAGACCTCCTAATTGGAAGCAATAAGACGATTATTTTAAACGATTTTCGCGGCTCGTGGTGTTTTTTTGCTTTTCAAATGGGCGACAGTGTGGCAAAGGTGGGACAAGGCTAAGGCCTTAAGGACACTTTTGGGTCGCCGTCGGCGGAAGGTCCCTCCAAGCCGGTTTCTCTCACCGGCGTAGACATTCCCGCAGCGGCGACCCCAAGATTACCCAAAAATTTACCTGTAAACGTGCGTTGCACGCAGTGTGTCTGTGCCCTATGTGGCTGCACATGACACAGAAATTACACATTGTAGGCGGCGGCATGGCTGGGTCCGAGGCCGCCTGGCAAGCGGCGGAAATGGGCGTTGACGTTGTTGTTCATGAAATGCGACCCAAAGTTGGCACTTTTGCGCACCAAACCGGGAACCTTGCGGAAATGGTGTGTTCGAATTCCTTTCGATCGGACGATGATGAGCAGAATGCAGTTGGTTTGCTACATTGGGAAATGCGCGCTGCTGATGGATTAATTATGACCACTGCCGACGCGCACCGCTTACCCGCCGGAGGAGCGCTGGCTGTAGATCGTGACCCATTTGCAGTAGAGGTGACCGCCAAACTTCTAGCCCATCCCCGGGTTACATTAAATTCAGAGGAAATATCCTGCTTACCGGAAGATGGGCATTGGATATTTTCTACTGGCCCACTGACGTCGACTTCGCTGGGTTCGGCAATCAAATCCGAAACCGGATCTGACGCATTAGCGTTTTTCGATGCAATCGCGCCCATAGTCTACACAGACAGCATCGACATGAGCCAAGCCTGGATGCAATCGCGCTATGACAAAGGTGAAACCGAAGAGGAGCGCGCAGCGTACCTGAATTGTCCCATGGACCGAGATCAATATGAGGCTTTCATTGACGCGCTGCTGGCTGCCGAAAAGACAGAATTCCACGAAGGTGAAACTGCCGGGTACTTTGATGGTTGCCTGCCGATCGAAGTGATGGCCGAACGAGGCCGAGAAACATTGCGACATGGGCCGATGAAACCTGTTGGCCTGACTAACCCGCACCATCCGGATATTAAACCCTACGCCGTCGTGCAATTGCGCAGGGATAATGCGCTTGGAACACTTTTCAATATCGTAGGATTTCAAACTAAGATGAAATACGGCGCACAGGCAGATGTTTTCCGAATGATTCCCGGGCTGGAGAATGCCAGTTTCGCGCGATTGGGTGGTATCCATAGAAACACATTTATCAATTCACCCACGCTGCTGGATGAGCAAATGCGGTTGAAATCCCGTCCGAACATCAGATTTGCCGGTCAAATCACAGGGGTCGAGGGTTATGTCGAAAGCGCCGCAATGGGGCTTCTGGCCGGACGGTTTGCTGCGGCCGAGATTTTGGGGCGTCAAATTCCCGCCGTTCCGCAGGACAGTGCGATGGGCGCCCTTATACATCACATCACCGGAGGAGCCGAAGCGAAGACCTTTCAGCCAATGAACGTGAATTTTGGTTTATTTCGACCTGTCGACGGCCTCAAAGGTGGACGCCGTGGACGCAAGGACCGCTACAAGGCCTACACGGATCGCGCAAAAGCGGCTTGGACCGATTGGTTGTCGCATTGGCGGCTGGACGCGACGCATTAACGCCGCCTAAAATGAGGCCATGAGCAACAAAAACTTCAAAGACGTTTACGATCTGAATTCTCCTCAGGATACCCAAGAGCATTATCGCAAATGGGCCTCGTCTTACGATGACGATGTTGGCGAAAATGGGTACGTTACACCAACACGTGTTGCCGAAGCGTTATGGTCCAAAATGCCAGATGCTGACGTTCCTATACTGGACTACGGCTGTGGAACCGGCCTGTCTGGACTGGCGCTAAGCAAGGTCGGGTACAATGTGATTGATGGAATGGATCCGACACCTGAAATGCTGAAAGGCGCTGAAGATAAAGGTGTATATCGCCATGTTGAGGATTTCGATATTACCGATCCCAATCCATTGAAGCAGGGAGCCTATTCTGCAATTACTGCGATCGGAGTAATTGGCACCGGCGCAGCGCCTCCGGGAACTTTTGATCTATTGATGAACGCGTTGCCCAAGGGCGGTTTTCTGGCCTTTTCGTTCAATAATCTGACTTTGGCAGATCCCAGTTACACTACCAGGCTCAGTGATTGGCTTGATATGGGTCATGCCCGTCTGCTGTTTCGTGAAAACGGGCCGCACCTGCAGGGTATGGACATGAAGTCTGACGTGTATGTATTAGAAAAGACGTGATATTCAGAACACGATTTGCGCCTTCGCCTACGGGCCCTTTGCACCTTGGCCATGCGTATTCGGCATTGTTGGCCTATGATACGGCGCTGTCCAAAAGGGGCGAATTCGTGCTGCGGATAGAGGATATTGACCAATCTCGGGCCCGGCCGCATTGGGAGCAGCAGATTTACAACGATTTGCATTGGTTAGGTCTGCGATGGCCAACTCCTGTGATGCGGCAATCCGAACGTTTGGACCTTTATCAGGGCGCTTTGGATAGATTGTGGGCTAAAGGCCTTCTGTACCCATGCACTTGCAATCGCAAGGACATTTCTGCCGCTGTCAACGCTCCTCAGGAAGGCGCGCCTCTAATTGGCCCCGATGGTATAATCTATCCTGGAA
The DNA here is from genome assembly GCF_059613365.1 of Ruegeria sp. BHSA163. Lineage (NCBI taxonomy): Bacteria > Pseudomonadati > Pseudomonadota > Alphaproteobacteria > Rhodobacterales > Roseobacteraceae > Ruegeria > Ruegeria sp. BHSA163. The sequence continues at coordinate 33,499 of NZ_JBXWSJ010000021.1, read as the reverse complement.
CCTGTCGTTCAAAGGGGGCAGCTAATTTTTCCCCGGATCAAAGACGACCAACTGACACAGTGCTTAGGTTGGATATCGCTAAAGCAGTTCGCGAGGCGCGTAAGCTTTTGCTCAGTATTCAAGGTGGCGAAATAGCCAGATTTGAAGAACGTGGGCAAGGTCCCAGAGGCGAAACCGGGATTATTGAGTTCTCTGCTCAGGAAATGGAAAATACCATAGGTGACGTCGTGCTGTCTCGACGAGATATGGGTACTTCGTACCACCTTTCCGTCGTGGTGGACGACGGTGAGCAAGGAATAACACATGTTGTACGTGGGCAAGACCTGTTTGAAGCCACCCGGATACACGTCTTGCTGCAAGTATTGCTGGACTTACCCACCCCGATTTACATTCACCACAAGCTGATTCGGGACGAAAACGGCAAGCGTCTTGCAAAGCGCGATGACGCGCGTGCCATAGAGAAATATCGAAACGACGGCGTGACACCCGCAGGCATCAGAAAGCTGGTTGGCCTTTGATTTTCTTTGCCAGAGGAAAGTGCCCAGCCCGCAATTTAAGTCATAGGGGCCATCAACTCAACTTCTTTGCCGTCCCTCACGGCAGTATAAAAACAGGTTCTACGATTGGTATGACAAGCAGCTCCTGTTTGACGCACCACAACTAAAAGACAGTCCCGGTCGCAATCGATGCGGAAGTCGACAAGTTCTTGCACGTGACCAGAGCTTTCGCCTTTTATCCAAAACGCTTTTCTTGATCTTGACCAGTAGGTTACACGCCGTGTCTCAATTGTTCGTTGTATGGCCTGTTCGTTCATCCAAGCCATCATCAAAACTTCGCCTGTGCTTTCGTCCTGCGCGATGGCGGGTACAAGGCCCGCCTCGTTGTATTTGATCGACGTTGGATCAAATTTGGCAGTTTGCGACATGGTAAAAACCTTTTGCATCCATTCGTTTGGCTACTATGTATGGGGAACAGTCAACGAGGGAAACCCATGTCTGGCGAAACCGATCTGATCAAGCTTTATTCCGGGCGCATCCTTGCGTTAGCAGCAGATATCCCCCTGTTGGACCGTCTCGACAACCCAGATGCGACGGTCAAGAAACGTGCGCCATTGTGCGGTTCAACCGTTACAGTGGACGTCAAAATGCGCGATGGACGGATAGCCGAGTTTGGACAAGACGTAAAAGCGTGTGCGCTTGGTCAAGCCTCCGCGTCTGTTGTTGGTAGCTCGATCATCGGTTCAACCCGAAAGCAGGTGGAAACCGCACGTGATCAACTGGCTACCATGCTGAAGAAGAACGGTCCTGCCCCGGATGCCCCATTTGATGGGCTGCAGGTTCTAATGCCGGCCCGGGAATACAAAAACAGGCACGCGTCTATCTTATTGACGCTGGAGGCGACAGCCGAAGCCATGGAGCAGGCGGAACAAGCCAACTGCGCCTGATCGTGGCGTTGGTGCAGAATTCTGTTTAACCTCCCGTCAAGCTATCGCGGAGTGAATTCATTTGGACAATTTATTGGAACATTTCGTCACCCTTTGGGTTGTCATTGATCCAATTGGCACCATCCCTGTTTTTATCGCGGTGACCGCTGGTCTTGAAGCTGCTGCTCGTCGTCGAACGGCTTTACTTGCTTCTTTGATCAGCGCAGGGGTGTTGTTGTTTTTTCTTATTTTTGGGCAGCTTCTAATAGAGGCGTTAGATATCGGGCTCAATTCTTTTCAGGTCGCCGGTGGCATCATCCTTTTCCTATTCGCGCTGACCATGATTTTTGGCGAAAGCAAACAGGAAATCGAAAGACGTCAGGCTGAAGAAGACAGGGGCGACAAAATGCATCAGCACAACCCTGCTATTTTTCCTTTGGCCGTTCCGTCTTTGGCTTCGCCCGGAGCAATGTTGGCGATCGTCATTCTTACGGATAACCATCGGTTCAGTGCTGCGGATCAGGGGATTACCGCCATGGTAATGCTTGTCGTGATAGCAATTGCTTTTGTGCTGATGTTGCTGGCAGAGCCTATTATCCGTCTAATCGGGCACTCAGGCGCCGCGATAATAAGCCGGGTTATGGGAATGATTTTGGCTTCGGTCGCAGTAAATTCTGTGCTGTCGGCCTTACTCGAAATCATGAAAACCGGGCAGTTGTAAAAAAGAACGCCGCTCCTTCCGGGCGGAAAGGGCGGCGTTAGGTTTTGCGTTTCTCGCGTGGGATCCGGAATTCCGCGCAGGGGCCGAGGCAGGCCCCTCAAGGGGTTTGGGACAGGCAGGTCACCCTTGACTGAGATGGGGATGACATGCGCGGTTTCTTCGGCACGAGATCGCAGGCAGAAAGGCTCAAAAGCCCGTCGGAAGGTGAAGGGCAACCAATAGCATCACCACCAATGACACGGCTCCAGCAGCGTCCTGCAAGATGGTTGCTTGCGAGCGGCTGAAAGCGGTCTTGATCTGGGTCAGCATAGTTTCACCTCCGGTTGAGTTTTAATCCTTTGTTGACCTTTTGTTCTCACATTTTTCCGAGTCGGTAAAGAACTTTTTGGGAACATTTGTGAACTTATCGGAATTTTTTGCTTAACCCACTGAAATTAAACGGATCGCCTGATCTTGTTTCATCAACCACAATAGGACGCGCGCAGCTTCACCCCGATCAGACGTCAATTTGGGATCAACGGTCAGCAAATTCCGCGCATCTGTCTGAGCGACGGCCATCAGACCCGCTTGCCGCTCAAGATCGGCAATTCGGAACTTTGGCAGACCGGATTGTGCTGTTCCTATCAAATCGCCTGCCCCGCGCATTTGAAGGTCTGTTTCCGCAATTCGGAAACCGTCTTCGGTTTCTCGCAAGACTTCCAAGCGTTTCCGCCCGCCATCGCTCAGCGGAGGCTTGTACATAAGTAAACAGGTAGAGGCGTCCGCACCACGCCCAACGCGGCCACGAAGCTGATGCAATTGTGCCAAACCAAAAATCTCGGCTCGTTCAATTACCATAATTGTGGCGTTGGGAACGTTGACACCTACTTCGATGACTGTCGTTGCTACCAGCACCTTGATGTGCCCTGCCTGAAAAGCTGCCATTGCAGCATCTTTTTCCGAAGGCGGCATCTGTCCGTGGACCAGTCCGACGTCATCATCGCCCAGTAATGCCCTCAATCGTTTGAATCTTTCCTCTGCGGCTGTCAGGTCCAATACTTCGGACTCGTCGACTAAGGGGCAGACCCAATAGCATTGTCTGCCTTCCGCGATGGCGCGCCGCAAATGGTCTACCACATCATTTATTCTTTCGGCGCTTATGATTGCAGTCTTGACTGGCTTACGCCCCGGAGGTTTTTCGTCCAGTACAGAAACGTCCATGTCACCATATTGCGCCAGTGCAAGACTGCGTGGAATTGGGGTCGCTGTCATAACCAGAACGTCAGCGCTTTGCCCTTTCTCAGACAGTTCCATTCGCTGACGCACGCCAAAACGATGCTGTTCATCGATGATAGCAAGACGTAAGTCTTTAAATGTAACGTCGCTTTGAAACACCGCATGGGTGCCTACGAGAACCTGAATGTCACCGCGGGCCAAAGCAGCTAGTTTGGCTTTCCTCTCGGCGCCCTTATCTCGGCCGGTCAGTAGCTCTAACACCACACCAGCCTCTTCTGCTAACGGGCGCAGGCCTTCTAAGTGTTGCCGAGCCAATATTTCAGTTGGGGCCATCATGACGCCCTGCCCTCCGGCCTCAACTGCGACCAACAAGGCCATAAAGGCCACAAGCGTTTTTCCTGAGCCTACGTCACCTTGTAGCAATCGGTTCATTCTGGCCTCAGACCCCATATCGTCCGAGATTTCTCGAATAGCGCGTTGCTGTGCTTTGGTCGGGCGATATGGAAGGCTTTTCAAAACGACGCCCTGCAGCGAACCGTTGCCAACACTTACAACTCCCCTCGCCTTTTTTTCGCGTTGTCGCGCGAGCGCAAGTGTAAGTTGATGTGCGAACAGTTCGTCATACGCAAGACGCTCCCGTGCGGGAGCAAAGGTTGAGACATCATCAGCACCCTTTGGGTGATGCGCGACCTTTATCGCGGACGCCCAATCCGGCCACTTCTGTTTTGAAACCTGATTGGGGTCAATCCATTCAACAAGCTCAGGCACCTTCTTCAAAGCACTCTGTGCGGCCTTGTAAGCCGTTTTTTGTGTTACGCCGTGTGTAAGGTGGTAGACCGGTTCAAATTCTGGCAGGTCATCAGCATCAACAGGGGCGACTACGTGGTCGGGATGGACCATTTGCGCCATTCCGTCGAATAATTCCATCTTCCCTGAGACAACACGACTTGATCCTTGTGGAAGAAGTTTTTTGAGGTATTCGCCACGAGCATGAAAAAACACAAGCTGGAATTTTGTCTGGCTGTCCTCAACATGGATTCGATAAGCCCCGCCACGATTCCGAGGGGGCCTGTGTGCACCGACCGTAACCTCAACAGTCAGCGTCGTGGGCAGATCCGCACCAAGTATTGTGTCACGTCGTCTTCTGTCGACGACAGCATAAGGCAGGGCAAACAAAACATCCCGAGGTGAGTTTATTCCCAAGTGACCTAACAGTTGCGCGGTTTTCGGACCTACGCCCTCAAGCGTTTCCAAACCCGCAAAAAGCGGAAATAAAAGTTCAGGACGACCGCTCATGCGTCCCCAATCAGCTGAAGCCAGCCGTCTTCATCCAATGTGTCGATCCCCAAATCAGCGGCCTTCTTGGCTTTGGAACCTGCTCCGGGACCAGCAACCAGCAAATCTGTTTTTTGACTGACTGAGCCAGAAACTTTAGCCCCCAGTGCTTCGGCGCGTGCTTTGGCTTCGGCTCGCGTCATCTTTTCCAAGGTTCCGGTGAAGACGATAGTTTTGCCCGCTACAGGACTATCTGACGCTGGGGCTTTAGGCGATAAAATCGTCAAGTGTCCGATAAGATCGTCGAATGCTTGCCGCTCATCGCCGTTTGCAAAAGCGTCCGATAATGACAATCCAAGTGTCGCCCCTATGCCGTCAACTCCGATCAAATCACTCCACGCAGCGGCAGCGGAGTCTGGCACATCATTGCGGACAACTGCGGCCTCGCGTGCTTCTTTGACACGAGCACGGCGGCCTTCCTCGGTGGCCGCAATGCGTTCTGCTTCCTCCGCATCTTCAGCGCGTCTTTGGGCCAGCGCAGCGGGGCGCGCAGCGTCAATTGCCCGCGCCATGGCGTTCCAGTTGAGGTAATGCAAAGCCAGATCGCGCGCACCTACTTCACCCACGTGGCGAATGCCAAGTGCAAACAACAGGCGCGACAACTCAATGGTCCGTTTTTCATTTATGGCGGCAAAAAGGTTGCTGGCCGAAGTTTCCCCCCACCCGTCGCGGTTTTTGAGACGAGCCAGGTTGCCAGCGTCTCGCTGTTCCAATGTAAAGATATCCGCTGGCGTTTTTATTGGAAGGACCGGATCGTTATGAAACATCTCGATCTGTTTTGCGCCAAGCCCTTCGATGTCGAACGCTTTTCGGGAAACAAAATGTTTCAACTTTTCAACAGCTTGAGCTGGGCAAATCAAGCCTCCGGTACATCGCCTTACAGCATCTCCGTCTTCGCGAATGGCATCGCTTTGACATTCTGGACACCGCGTTGGAAAAGTGTAAGGAACACTATCGTCTGGGCGCTTAGACAGATCGACATCGGCCACTTTTGGAATCACGTCACCGGCACGGTAAACCTGCACCCAATCTCCGACACGAATGTCCTTGCCTTCTCGGATTACGCCTCCCTTGGCATCACGTCCGGCAATATAATCTTCGTTGTGCAAAGTAGCGTTGGAAACGACGACACCCCCAACGGTTACCGGATGTAGCCGTGCCACCGGGCTGAGGGCTCCGGTTCGACCGACTTGGATATCGATCGACTCCAACCGGGTCCATGCCAGTTCTGCCGGGAACTTATGTGCGATGGCCCATCGGGGCGTGGTTGACCGAAAACCCAGCCGCGCCTGCAGGTTCAAATCGTCCACTTTGTATACGACGCCATCGATGTCATATCCCAGTGTGGAGCGTTGAGCCTCTATAGCCCGGTAATGCTCCAACATTTCAGAAACAGACCCACATAAACTCGTTAGGGCATTTGTTTGAAATCCAAATGACCGAAGCCGTTGAATTGCGGCCATCTGCGTGGCAGCCAGCGGTTCGGACAATTCGCCCCAGGCATATGCGAAAAAGCGAAGAGGCCGGGACTTGGTAATCGCGGGATCCAGTTGACGCAGGGACCCAGCTGCGGCGTTGCGCGGATTGGCAAATGTCTTTCCCCCCAAAGCAGCTTGCCGGGAATTCAGATCATCAAAGTCGGAATGAGACATATAGACTTCGCCACGCACCTCAAGAATATCGGGTGCGTTGTCAATTTTCTGCGGGATATCTTTGACCGTGCGAGCATTTTCGGTGACGTTTTCCCCTACCTCTCCATCACCGCGTGTTGCAGCCTGCACCAGCTGCCCCTGCTCGTACCTAAGTGAAAGCGACAGCCCGTCAATTTTTGGTTCCGCGGTATAGGATAATGGTGCAACGTCCTTTAGGCCCAGATATTTGCGAATTGAACGGTCAAAGTCTGCAATATCCGTGTCATCGAATCCGTTGCCCAGCGACATCATTCGAACAGCATGAGAGACCTTTGCAAACCCATCCGCAACTTTTGCCCCGACCAGATCCGTTGGGCTGTCAGGACGTTTCAGTGCGGGGAATCTCGCTTCGATCTCTGAATTTCGGCGTTTTAGCGCGTCAAAATCGGCGTCTGACAATTCCGGAGCGTCTTCGGCGTGATAAAGACGGTTGGCCCGCAAAATTTCCTTGGCGAGGCGGGACAATTCATTGCGCGCATCCTCTTCTGTCAATTCGGATACGGGAAGTATTTTACTCATGGCCTCGCCCTGTCACGTCGTTCTAATCACCAGTGATAGGGCGAGGAAATTGCAAGGTCCAGTGTCGTACTGACAAGAGATTGGTTAGTTACTCAGACCCTGTTGGGTGGGTTAAAATCAGGCGCCGACCGCCATCCGGGTCTCGACCCCAGTTGCGGATTGTGGATCACGCAGTACATAACCGCGGCCCCAAACGGTTTCGATGTAGTTTTCTCCACCGGTCGCATTGCTGAGTTTTTTACGCAGTTTACAGATGAAAACATCGATGATCTTCAACTCTGGCTCGTCCATGCCTCCATAAAGGTGATTTAGAAACATTTCCTTGGTCAATGTTGTACCTTTGCGCAGGCTCAGAAGTTCCAGCATCTGATATTCCTTGCCGGTTAAGTGCACAGTCTTACCCTCGACCTCAACGGTTTTGGCATCGAGGTTTACTGCAACTTGTCCGGTATGAATTATGGACTGAGAGTGTCCCTTTGACCGCCGGATAATTGCATGGATTCGCGCAACCAATTCTTCGCGATGAAAAGGTTTCGTCAGGTAATCATCGGCACCGAACCCAAATCCCTTGATCTTGCTGTCGGTGTCGTCCGTGCCTGAAAGGATGAGAATTGGTGTTTCGACACGCGCAATGCGCAACTGGCGCAGAACTTCGTGCCCGTTCATATCTGGCAGATTGAGGTCCAGCAGTATCAGGTCGTAATCATACAACTTGGCCAGATCTATTCCTTCCTCGCCAAGATCCGTCGCGTAAACATTCAAATTAGCATGTGTCAGCATCAGCTCGATGCTTTTGGACGTGGTCGGATCATCCTCGACAAGAAGTATGCGCATTTCATTGCTCCAATTTAGTCAAATTCTTCAACTGGTTTTGAACCTGAGCAAAAATGGTTAATCTGCCGTTAACGTTGACTCAATTAGTTTTTTTCTCCTTTAAGTTGCCGATATTTTTTCATCGCGGTCACTTTCAAGGCGTCGACGCCATGTTTGGCGACGGCAGCGACCCAAGTATTGAATTCTTCATCGCTGATACCGTACCTAATCTTCGCATCTGCTAAGGAAATCAGACCATAAAGCACACCACGCACGACTACCGCCTTTCTAGAGGCGACCCACCTTTTCGTCTCGGTGGGGGGTAAATCTGCTCGTGTCAAAATGGTGCCATCGGGTAAAGTAACTGATCGCGGCCCCTCTACTTTTTGTAAATACATAAGTTGACCCTTTCTTATTTTAGATAAGGCCGGACCAAGCTTACTTAAAAGGGCGTGAAACCACCCCTTGAGAGTGTCTAGAATTTTCCTATATTCTGCCGGTCTTTCTTAACCCGGACAGGAACGCACATGGCCTTCGCCGCTGAGAACCAGTTAAACTCGCTTGGCTTTGCCAAACCGCCTTCGGAAACGCGGGTGGTTGTCGCCATGTCCGGGGGTGTGGACAGCTCGGTCGTCGCGGCTGACTTGGCGGATCAGGGTTACGATGTGGTGGGTGTTACACTTCAACTTTATGACCATGGTGCTGCTTTGGCAAAGAAAGGCGCATGTTGCGCCGGAATCGACATCCATGATGCGCGCCGCGTGGCCGAGGCACGAGGTTTTCCTCACTATGTGTTGGATTATGAAAACATCTTCAAAGACGCCGTAATAGACGAATTCGCTGACAGTTATTTGGCGGGGGCGACCCCTGTGCCCTGCATTCGTTGCAATGAGCGGGTCAAATTTAAAGATCTTCTTGAGACCGCCAAAGACCTTGAAGCTGATTGCATGGCGACTGGCCACTATATTCAGCGCAAGATGGGCCCGAATGGCCCGGAACTACACAGCGCCGAGGACGTAAATCGCGATCAATCATATTTTCTGTTTTCTACCACCCCCGAACAGTTGGAATTTCTGCGTTTTCCGTTGGGCCACCTACCCTCGAAAGACGCTACACGTGAAATGGCAGCAAAATATGGGCTTTCAGTAGCCGACAAGCCCGACAGTCAGGACATCTGTTTTGTTCCGAACGGCAACTATGCCAGCGTTATCGAAAAATTACGCCCAGGCGCTGCGGAACCTGGCGAGATCGTGCATGCGGACGGAAGAATTTTGGCCCGACACAATGGTGTCATTCACTACACAATCGGACAGCGTCGTGGTCTTGGAATAGGTGGGCTAAGCGAGCCGTTGTACGTGGTAAAGCTGGACGTGGACAGAAAACAGGTGGTGGTCGGACCGAAAGAGATGCTAGCGACCCGCACCGTTCCGGTGCGCGAGATAAACTGGCTGGGTGATGAGCCATTTACGTCTCGGGCCGAATGGAACTTGTCAGTCAAAGTTCGCTCAACACGCCCTCCGCGCGAAGCGATCGTAAGGCCGTTGTCCGAAACTACAGCTGAAGTTGAGCTGTTGACGCCTGAAGAAGGCATTTCACCCGGTCAGGCGTGCGTATTCTATGCGCCAGAAGGCAGTCGGATATTTGGCGGTGGCTGGATTTGGCGTGGATATTGATAAACAACCGGGACTTTAAATCATGTCGGTCGCGCTGTTGGACAGGATATAAAGTCCGACGGCTATCATGACGTAGGGTGTTATTCGATCAAACCGTACTAGCTGCGGCGCAAATCTCTGCGCTTTGGGAGCTCCCCAAGCGGCTAAAAGGCTCATCGCAGCTGCAGCGGTTACAGCGCCAATCAGCCCCGCCAATCTGTACGAAGGCGACGATTCCGCAAATAACGGGGTTAATACGGCGAAACTGTCAAAAGACAGACTTAGAAACAAAACAATTACCGAGGCTACGGCGCCTTGGGGCCGAGTTTCAACTTGTTCTCGTTTCCTGATCTGTTGCCACGCTCCTCGCGTCCCTAGCAGCAGCGGTACGATCCCCAGATAACCGATGGCGGCTGGGTAACCGGTGTGGCTCAACCCGACTGCAAACCCCATTGCCAGAGCAAGCAAAATAGCCTGAGCCACAGCGAACCCAGTAACAGGCCGGCCTCGACCCATGACAATTATAAGCCCAAAGAGAACCGCCAGATTGTCCAGGTTGGTCGAAATCTGCGCGATACCTGCCGATAGAGCAAACAATATGTGATCAAGCATTGCCGGCGCTCATCCGGGTCAAAACTGCCCTGGCAGCACGTAGCCCCGGGGGTTCGCCACCTCGTCCCAACTGGTCCATGGTTACCTCCATGGCTTCGCGTTGCGCGTCTGGCTGTTCCAATACTTTGTTTAGTTCCGCCGCAATTCTGTCCGGGCGGCATTCGTCCAGCATACACTCGGGCACGGCGCGTGTCTTAGATACCAAGTTTACGAGCGTGAAAGTATCCAACCTGACCATTCGCTCGGCCATTTTCTGGGTCAGCCAATTCAACTTGTATGCAATAACCATAGGTGTATTCTGGGCCGCCAATTCAAGAGACACAGTTCCCGACGCCGCAAGCGCAAGCTCAGCGGCCGCAAATGCCTCTCGCTTGGTGGCGCTAGCCTGATCTGTGCTTTCATTTCGCGGGTCCAGCACCACTGGGTTACCAGGCCAATCTTGGACAATGGTACCTATTAGGTCGGATGTCGGGGCGACGGTTGGCACCACTACGCGGAAATCCGGTCGAACGGACAGAAAGATTTCCAATGCTCCACGAAAACTGGGGACAAGCCTTTCGATCTCGCCGCGCCTCGAACCGGGCAACACCACTAGGACTGGCGCGTCGCCCAAATCGTGGGTTTCCTTAAAACTTGCAACATCCTGTGGGGTTGCTACTGGTTCACTGGCGATCGGATGGCCGACAAAGTCGCACGCCATCCCAGCGCGTTCCATGTAGGGCGGTTCGAACGGTAGCAGCGCCAGAACATGATCAATTACTTTGGCCATTTTGTCGGCTCGACCCGGACGCCATGCCCAGACACTCGGTGCTACATAGTGAACAGTACGGATGTCGCTGCCGGCCTTTACTATCTTGGCTACCCGCAGCGAAAAATCCGGGCTATCGATAGTGATTAATACATCTGGTTCCGTCGTAAGCACCGCCTCGGCAGTTTCAGAGATACGGCGCTTTAGGTGAAAAAACTTTGGTAGAACCTCGACCAAACCCATAACACTGAGTTCCGACATTGGAAACCGGCTAACAAGGCCCTGAGCCTGCATCAGCGGTCCACCCACCCCGTCAAAACTTACGTCAGGGACAAGTTCCTTCAACCCTTCCATCAAGGCGCCACCAAGGCGGTCGCCTGAAGGTTCACCGGCGACCAGAAAAACGCGCATCAGGCTGCGTGCTCTCGGACTAGAAGAAAAATTCCCATTCGGTCGCATTCACTAATGACGCGCTTGCGGTCCAGAACTATGACACTACCCTTTTCTATAACAATGCCTGCCAGACCAGCGGCCACAACGTCAGGTATAGTTTCGGGACCAATTGTCGGAATATCGACTCGCATGTCTTGATTTGGCTTCGGACCTTTGTAAAGAACGCCGCCGCCAGCGTCAGGGCGTTGTGACAATGACTTTAACATCCAAGCTGTGCCAAAAACGCTCTCTATGGCCAGAGCTTGCCCGTTGAGAACTGCACACGCTTGTCCTACGTCGGCAGCACCCATGGCGCGCACTATTGCAGCAGCGCGATCTGCATCCTCCAAGTCACGTTTTGAAGGTTCAATCTGCGTCAGGCAGCCTGACGGCGGAAATATATCTGGCGCGATCTCATGGGCGGATCGGACATCAAGACCGACACTCTCAAAAACACTAATAGCTGCCCGCAGCGCGCCGTCGTCGCCGGACATCATAGCTTTTTGAATTATTGGAACCAGCGGCAAAGTCTGAGCGTCGATCCGTGAAGGATCAACTGCTGGTCGATCAATTGCGCCTGCCATGCAGATTTCCGTCACGCCACGTGATTTCAGCTCCGCTATAAAGCTTCCCAAGTGCTCTAGCGGAAAAACCAGATCTGGTTTGAGGTTTTCGGGTTCTAAACCCTCCAGAGAACATATCAGGGGGCGCTCACTCAATTGAGACGCCAGCTCATCTGGCAAAGTTCCTGTGCCTGCAATCAGAGCTAGCATTCAGCTATTTCCTCGGCGTCAGGATTGACCTGTCGGAAGAAGCAGTCACGAATTCGACAATCTCGCGGACATAGTCGCTTGTTGAACCGCTCAGCCGATCTGCTTTGTCCATGAAAGTGCCTTCCCCCTCGGACAATTCTTTGAACGCGGCTCGCAGCGCAGCAATGTCCTCACGCGGGACACCGCGCCTCTTTAGGCCGACCAAATTCAGTCCGTCCAACTCGCCGCGCGGTGCCTGCACCAGACCGTAAGGAATGACGTCCTTAGGCACCATTGTGAGGGCGCCGATAATTGCACCGCGACCAACGCGCACAAACTGATGTAGCCCTGAAATACCGCCGATGATCGCGTCATCTTCTATGATGCAATGTCCGGCGGCACCTGATTGGTTAACCATGATTACTCGATCACCGATCTGAACATCATGGGCCACGTGCACTCCGGCCATCAGAAGACAATCATCCCCGATACGGGTCACACCTCCGCCACCGTCTGTACCCACGTTTATTGTTACATGCTCACGGATTCGATTACGTTTTCCGATTTCCAGGCGCGTATTTTCACCACCAAACTTCAGGTCTTGCGGTATTTCCCCGATGACAGAAAAATTGAAAACGACACTGTCTTCGCCGATCGAAGTTTCACCCATTACAACAGTATGGGATTTCAGTTCGACGCGGTCGCCAAGGCTCACCTTCGGACCGATGTAGCAGAACGGGCCTATTTTACAGCCTGCCCCGATCTGCGCCCCGTCTTCGATGATTGCGCTGGGGTGAATTTCATTCATGTCGTTTTTTCCATGTCCCAGTCAACATAGGCTGAGAATTCTGCTTCTGCTGCAACCTCACCATCAACGGTTGCGCGGCCATTGAACTTGAAAATTTTGCCGCCTTTTTTGCCGCGCAAGGTTTCAACATGCATTTGCAGAACGTCACCCGGAACGACTTTGCGGCGGAATTTACACTTGTCTATGTTCATGAAGTAAATCAGCAGATCGCTGTCGATCACATCCATGCCAACCCCCAACATAACGCCAGCCGTCTGCGCCATCGCTTCGACGATCGTAACACCTGGCATTATCGGTGTACCTGGGAAGTGCCCTTGAAAGTGCGGCTCGTTCATTGTGACGTTCTTGACGCCTATAGCGGAATTAATTCCATCGATTTCAATGACCTTGTCGACCAAAAGAAACGGGTAGCGGTGCGGCAGTATGCGCTGAATCAGCTGAATGTCGGCACTCTTGGTATCCGTGGTCATGAGGCAGAAGTCCTGTTTCTGATGTCTCTTTATGGCGTGGTTAACAATACAGCCCGTTCAGGGCAAGCGAACCTATTCCCCGCCGTCAATCCTTTGGTTGCCGCCGTCGCCGATCACAGTATCGATGCGGTCGATGGCTGCATCTGTGATATCCAAAGCGTCTGAGCTGAGAAACACGTATGACCGCTCTAAAATCATTGACGCGCCTGCATCCCGCAGCAGCCCAATCAAAATCGGTTCCGCTAATTTTGTGAAGGTGGACCGGGCTTCTTCACTGCGGCGGGCCAATGCATCCAACTTGGCACGTTGGCCTTCGCGGTGCGACTGAACCTTTTCGTCAAATGCCTCCGCCAGTGGACGAAATTCTTCGGCTGTTAATGTCGCCCGTTGTTCGGTCAGGTCTTTTTCTTCTTTGCTTAGCTCTTCGACAATGCGCTCGTTTTCCGCAGCAAGAGCAGCGCCTTCCGTTTCAATTTCTTGAAACACTCGCTTTCCAAATTCTGATTCTGAAAACAATCTATCGCTGGAAATGGTGAGAATGCCGGATTGCGGAAGGCCCAGTTGTTGAGCAAAAGCAGGCTGCACAACCGCCAACGTCATTAAAATGCACAGGGCCCGTAACGGGCCCTGCAATACTGCATTTTTCAAGCTAACCATGCCTGATCAGAACCGGGCCTGAAGGGTCAGGTCAAAATTCTGTTCCTTGTCAAATTCTTCTTTCTTCAACGCTGTGGAGAAATTGAAGCGTAGTGGCCCGAACGGTGTAGTCCATAGAACTGAAACGCCCAGAACATGTCGGATAGAACCGCCCGAGCCGACAATGTCTGCCCCTGCCGTATTCACATTGTCGATGTTGTAGAGGTTGCCGACATCATAGAAAACGCCACCTCGAAGACCAAATTCTTCTGGCAAACCAAGTGGAAAATCAGACTCGAACCTTGCCACCCAGTAATAATTTCCGCCGATAGCGTCATCCTGACCGTTCGAAAGATCCCGGGGGCCAAGACCGGCAGGTTCAAAGCCACGGAAAGTGCTAGGCCCAAGTACAAAACGATCAAGCGTACGGCTAAAGTCGTCGCCAGTCCAATTGAGCGCGCCCATTTCAAGAGTGGCGCGAAGGACCACCTCTTCATTTAGAACCCTCTGTTGGGCGATGGCGCGGGCCGTTGTTTTAATGAACTCGCTGTCCCCGCCAAGACCGGCTGCATCCACGCCAACTTCAAATAGAACCCCGGCATTGGGGTTCAGGCCACCGATGCGACTGTCATAAATGTAGGACACTCCAATCGAACTGGCAGTTCGCTTGCCTTGGTCGATTTCTGACGAAATAACGGCTCCGTTGGTTTCGTTGTCCTGCTGTGTCATCTCGCTTCGGTCCCAACCATAACGAACACGCAAGCTGGACAGTTCACCGATGCGGTAGCTTAACTGTGGATTGAAGAAAACACTTTTGGTGTCGTAGCTGGCAAAGCTGGAGTTTGTAGTGGCCAGACCCAATCCTACATCAAACCGCAACCTCCGGCCCAACAGATATGGTTCGGTGAAGTCGATGGTGTAACGTTCCGCGTCCTGTGCGGTTGAAAGTGAGAGACCCAAGTTTTGACCTCGACCCAGAAAGTTACTTTCGTTCAATCCGATCGCGATACCAAAACCATCCGAGACAGAGTAACTACCGCCTAGGCTAAGCGAACCCGTGGGTTGTTCCTCGACGTCCACGTCGACAATCACCTGACTGGGTGAGGATCCCTCGCGCGGTTCAACATCTGCGACCGCAAAGAACCCAAGGGCTCGGATACGTTCTGCACTCTGCCGAATTTCACGTGGATTGAATGGGTCGCCTTCGACAGTGTCGAATTGGCGGCGGATTACCCGGTCCAGAGTGGTTGTATTTCCCTCGATATCAATGCGTTCCACAAAAATCCGCGGACCACGTGTTAGAACGAACTGCACATCCAGCGTTAGATCCCGGTCATTGCGCGTAACACGCGGCTCCACTCGTAAGAAATCAACGCCCTGTTTCAACCCCAGACGCTCAAGCCGGGCAATTGAGTTTTCGACCAATGTCGGGGTGTAAGTTACCCCGGGTTTGATCTTTAGTGCAGCCTGATAAGCCCCCGGATCTACACCAGGAATCTCGCTGACAGTAGTTATTCGGCCAAAAGAAAACTTCTGCCCTTCGGTGACATTCATCACCAGAAAGAACGCATCCCTTTCGCGAGTGAATTCCACGTTGGCGCTGTTAACGCGAAAATCGACATATCCGCGGGAAAGGTAGAAATCTCGAATGACTTGCTTATCGAATTCAATTCGATCTGCAATGAACGTGTCGCCACGAATGAAAGTACGCAATACGTTGGCTTGTTTGGTTTCAAGAACGCGACGTAGTCGCCGGTCGGAAAAAGCGCGGTTGCCGACAAAACTGACCCGTTCGATTTCTATGACGGATCCCTCTGCAACCTCAAATACCAAGTCAACTCGGTTGTCGCTGCGGCGGATGATCCGTGGGATAACCGTAGCGGCTACTCGACCTTGCGCAGAATAAATTTCGGCAATCCGGTCGGCGTCAGCCTCAGCCGTCTGAGGGGTAAATACCCTTCTGGGCTGCGACGAAATCGCATCTAGCAAAAGATCGTCTTTGACGCGGCGATTCCCTTCGATGCTGATTTGGTTGATTGTAGGGTATTCCTCGACAGAAATTACCAACGTACTTCCACGGGGTGTCAGCTCGACTGTTTCAAAAACGCCACTGTCAAGCAATCGTTGAAAGCTGTCGTTCAATTGCCCGGCCGTCACCGTTTGCCCCGGTTGAATTCCTGTTCGGGCGATAATCGTCGACGATTCAATCCGACGGTTTCCTTCGACCTCAAAAGAATTGATCGTGTAGGTCTGCGCCTGAGCGACTTTAGGAACGGTTACAAAACTAGCTGCTGCAAAGAGAAAAAGGAACGTTAGTGTTTGCCACAAAATCTTGCCTTGCGACCTGTAAGAGCCGCAGAATGTGCCCGTGCCCCTGCTATCAATCATTTTTTAGCTACCCAGAATTTTTGGCCTCTAGCTGCTGAGTAACGGGATTGTTGAGTCTTGTCAAAAGCGCAAAACAGCAAAGCGACCCACTGGGTCGCCCTTTAATCATTCAGAAATGTTAGGGAGAATCACAAGCCAACAAAATAGGCGCCAAGAGCCAACGCAAGTGCGGTTATGCCGAAACTTAACAACACGTCCCAATTCAGCATGAAAAGGTAGCTAAAGCTCCTGTAGGATTTGCGAAGCGCGTCACTCATAGCAACGGTATCCCTTACCAAGTTCGACGTTAAATTACCTCCGAATTGAGGCAATTTTACGTCCTCGAGGTGCAGCGCACGCCTTATTCAGCAGAATAGATCATTAGTAATTGCAAAAAGCATCAGCGATAGAATGAGGGTCACGCCTATCGCCATAAGTACTCGCAAAGCTTTGTCACTAGGCGGTTTCCCTGCCACCGCTTCGTATGCATAGAAAACAAGATGCCCACCATCCAACGCGGGGATTGGAAAAAGGTTCAAAAGACCCACGGCTGTCGACAATACAGCAATAAAAAAAATGAAATTCTCTGCACCTTGACTGGCCATTGCCCCAGAAGTTTCGGCGATGCCGATAGGTCCGGAGATGTTGCAAGTACTAATCGCCCCGGTGATCATGTGCCACATGCCCGAAAGCGAACCCTGGACAATTCGCACGGTCTGGCTGACGCCACCAGACAAGGAATCCCAAACGTTTGCTGGGACCGTCGCAGGTTCGAGCATCATACCGCCAACGATTCCAATCCGCCAGTGAGTGACAAATCCTCCGTCTGGTTGAGGCTCGTCTGTCCTGCGAGGCGCCAATGCGAACTCAAGATCCGCACCATCGCGCCACACATTCAATAAAAGCGGACGTCCGTTTGAACTCTCAACCTTTTCTTTTAACTGTGCAAAAGCAAAGATAGGATCGCCGTCGACCGCGGTTATCACGTCCCCTGCCTGCAGCTGAATGTCCATAGCTGCGCTGCGCGGAGAGACCTGCTGAACTAATGGAGGGAACAGCCATGGCCCGGCTACATCTATTGTCTGGTCATCGCGAATAACAGTGTAATCGAGTACCGGTTCGACAGGCAGTGACGCGGTAAATTCCGACCAGGTGCTTGCATCGTCAAAATCCGGTGTAGCAATACCTGCAATGGCGACAATTTCGTCCCCGTTCTGCAATCCTTGTATGGTCCCCGGCAGTGGATTCAGCGCCTCGACCGTCAAAGGCTCACGCGAAACCCCTTGTGACCAGAAAATTAGGCCAAAGACTAGTATCGACATTACGAAGTTGAAAACAGGACCAGCCGCAACAGTTGCCGTACGCGCCCACAGTGGAGCCCCATGCATGGTCCGACGCAGCTCTTCAGGGCTTTGCTCGGCGATTTCTGACATAGCGTCCTCGTCTTTTCCCGAGGCAGCGTTGGAATCGCCCAAGAATTTGACGTAACCGCCAAATGGCAACAATGCGATTTGCCATTTGGTCCCGCGTTTATCCATGCGGCTCCACAGAACTGGGCCAAAACCTATAGAGAACACCTCTGCTTGGATTCCGGACCACCGACCTACTATGTAATGGCCATATTCATGCACGGCGACAATTACGGATAATGCCACGACGAATGCGGCGATAGTGTATATCAGCCCGCCGAATTGTGGGATTAAAGATATTATGTCCAAAATTCTTATCCTGCTCGTTTTAGTACGGCTTCATCGACCCAATGACGTGCCAAATGGTCCGTTTGCAGCACGTTATCAAGTGTCAAAGCGGCATCAATATGGCCTTTTGCACCGTCAAACCGGTCTAAAACCGATGATACGACGTCGGTCATCTCCAAAAAACCAATTCTGCGCTGTATAAACAGATCAAGGGCACGCTCTTTTGCGGCATTGAACACTGCGCCCGAAAGACCGCCACTCTCCATTACTTCCCGTGCAAGTCGCAACGCGGGGTAACGGGCTTCGTCCGGGGCAATGAAACGCAGTTGGCCAAGTGCTGCTAAGTCTAACTTTTGGATCGGTAATTCTCGCCTGTTCGGCCAGTTCAGCGCATATCCGATTGCATGACGCATGTCCGGTACGCCCAAATGCGCCATGAGTGCGCCATCTTGGAAACCCACAAGTGCGTGAACGATGGATTCCGGGTGGATCACCACCTCGATTTGGTTTGGTGAAACATCAAAAAACTCTTTTGTTTCTATTATCTCCAGAGCTTTATTAAACATTGAGGCGCTATCGATCGTAATTCGTTGCCCCATGTCCCAATTGGGATGTTTGGAGGCCTGTTCGACAGTAGCCCTCGGCAAGTCCTCGATTGGCCAATCGCGAAACGCGCCGCCGCTTGCTGTGATTACTACCCTGTCAACGGAGCGGATATCCTCGCCGACCAGAGCCTGAAAAACAGCCGAATGTTCGCTGTCTACTGGTAAAATCTGCGCGTTATGCGCCTTTGCCATTTCAAGAACCAAGGGACCCGCACATACCAGCGTTTCTTTGTTTGCCAGCGCCAGCGTTGCGCCTTGTTTCAGTGTTTCAATGCCAGGAGCCAAGCCAGCTGAACCTACGATTGCAGACATGACCCAGTCCACAGGACGCGAGGCTGCTTCGACAAGAGCCGCCTGCCCGGCGGCTGCTTCAACTCCACTTCCTGACAACGCATCCTTTAGATCTTGGAGTCTGCTTTCATAGGCGGTCACCGCAATCTGGGCACCCGTATTTCGCGCGTCTTCTGCCAACTGCGAAATGTTTGCGCCGCCAGTCAAAGCTACGACATCGTATTCCGTTGGCGCGCGCGAAATCAGATCAACGGTGTTTTGGCCGATCGACCCGGTCGCTCCAAAAATGGACACCTTTCGCATCACATTCCTCCGGGCCTATAAATTAGTCCCGCGATCAGAACAAACAACGCTGCGCCCATCATGCCGTCAAATCGGTCTAGAAATCCGCCGTGGCCCGGGATCAGGTTCGAACTGTCTTTTACACCAAGTTTGCGCTTTGCTGCGCTTTCCACAATATCGCCTATCTGACTGGCCATTGACGTTAGAATGGAAATCAGAACGAAAAAAAATCCAAACCCGGCATTCCAAGCAAAAACAGCGCCGACCAAGCCTGCTGCTGCCCAACCTCCGGCTGTTCCGGACCACGTTTTCTTGGGACTAACTTTGGGCCAGAACTTTGGGCCGCCCAGTGACTTTCCAACAAAATAGCCAGCAATGTCAGTCGCCACTACAATTGAGATTAGCCAAACCATCCAGCCAAAGCCCATACTTTCGCGGATGGTTATAAAACCAAGTCCCGAGGCTGCAATCCAAATTAAGAATCCGACAAACATGCCGCGGTGGCGTTTGATTTGCCCTGCCCCAACCAGCGCAGGCGCCAAAAGGACCGGTAATTTGTACAAAGGAGGCAGGTGGTAGCTTACAACAACCGCAAATGCGGTCAAAAGCGCAATTTGTATCGCAACGCTCTGCCGCCCCGGATCGACCATCCGAACCAGTTCCCAAGTCATAACTCCGCATGCTGCGGCAATGAAGGCTTCGAACCACAATCCACCCAGCCATACTTCGACCGCACCCAACGCCGTCAGGCCCGCAGCTGACAAAACTCGTGCTTTCAGGTCAGACCAGCGGTCATTGCTCATGCGGGAACTGCTCCAAACCGCCGCTCGCGTGCTCCAAAGTTGTGACACAACCGTTCAAGTTCGGCCGCGGTGAAATCGGGCCAAAGCGTGTCTATGAATTCGTATTCAGAATAAGCGGACTGCCACAGCAGAAAGTTGGAGATACGCGCTTCGCCGCTCGTGCGGATCACAAGATCAGGATCGGGTAAAACGCGCGTATCTAAATACTTAGGAAGTGTTTCTTCATCTACATCTTCGGGCCTCAGCCTGCCTTCTGCTACATCGCGCGCAAGGCGCTTTGTTGCCCGAGCCACTTCGTCCCTGCCGCCATAGTTGAGGGCGACTGTCAGATGAACAAGGTCGTTGTCCTGGGTCTCTCGTTCCAGCATATCCATCAATTCGATAAGCTTACTGTCGAGCCTTACGCGGTCACCGATAAACCGAACCCGTATACCGTTTTCCTTTAGGGTCTGAGTCTCTTTGATGATGTAGCGCTTGAAAAGGCTCATCAATCCCGCGACTTCGACTTGGGTCCTTTTCCAGTTCTCTGTCGAAAACGCAAAAATTGTTAGATACTTAATCCCCAGTCTTGGGCAGGCTTCGACCACCTCGCGTACACGACGCGCACCAGCATGGTGGCCATAAAGCCTGGGTCTACCTCGTGCCTGAGCCCACCGCCCATTGCCATCCATAATGATGGCAACATGCTTTGGGCCGTGCGTAGGCTCCATATGAGGGTCCTTGGGCATGTGACGTTCTCAGACCTGCATAATCTCTGCTTGTTTAGTTTCCAGCGCTTCGTCAACCGATTTGATCATTGTGTCAGTCAGTTCCTGAACCTCGTTTTCCCAGAACTTTTGGTCGTCTTCGGACATACCGTCAGCTTTGGCTTTCTTTATCTGGTCCATGCCATCGCGGCGAACATTGCGGATCGAAACACGCGCGCTTTCAGCATATTGGCCTGCAACCTTGCCAAGTTCCCGACGACGTTCTTCGTTCAGCTCGGGAATGGGCAACATGATGATCGTACCGTTCAGTTGCGGATTAATTCCCAACCCGCTTTCACGGATTGCTTTTTCAACCTTTCCGACCAGCGACTTATCCCAAACGTTGACCGTCACCATACGGGGCTCGGGCACATTCACTGTTCCAACTTGATTGATCGGTGTCATAGATCCATAAGCGTCAACCATAACGGGTTCCAGCATGGATGCAGACGCCCGCCCTGTCCGCAACGACGCAAATTCCGTCCTGAGATTGGACATGGCGCCTTCCATTCGGCGCTTCAGATCATCGGTGTCCAGTTCGAAATCGTCAGACATACTGCTCACTCCCCGTCTTCAAGTGCTGTTCCCGTGGGTCATAAGCCATCGGAATAGGGTTGTATAGCAATCATGGCCGCCAAATGTGGCAATTCCCAGAGCTCTAGCGGCCATTTTTAAGTTTCTGACCAATTAATTCAGCGACCCATTCGTGTGGGCCGCTGATTTTTTCAAGTCAGGAATTCAAATCTACGACTACGCGCCCTTTAACCTGCCCTTGCAGTATGTCGGCGCCAAGTTTTGGCAGATCTTGCAAAGTGGCAGGATGGACCATCGCTTCAAGCTTGTTCATCGGCAGGTCTGCGGCAATGCGCTGCCAGGCACGAACGCGATTTTCGTAGGGCTGCATTACGCTGTCTATCCCCAGCAGATTCACTCCGCGAAGCAGAAACGGAATTACAGTAGCGGGCAAAGCAGCACCCCCGGCGAGACCAACCGCAGCAACCGACGCGCCGTATTTCATCTGCCCAAGAACCCGAGCCAACATCGCGCCGCCGACGGCGTCCACGCAACCTGCCCAAGTCTCGCTTTCCAAAGGGCGCTTGGTTGTTTCATTCAGTTCTTCTCTTGGGACGATACTCGTTGCACCCAGAGATTTCAGGTAGTCAGCCGTATCAGGGCGCCCGGTGACAGCGGCAACCTCATAGCCCAGATGAGCCAGAATAGCTGTCGCGACAGAGCCTACACCACCAGCGGCCCCTGTAACTAAAACAGGACCGTGACCCGGTTTCAAACCATGGTCTTCTAACGCCATAACGGCCAACATGGCCGTGAAACCTGCTGTTCCGACAGCCATAGCTTGTCGCGTGTCTAAACCGTCCGGCAGCGGCACAAGCCAATCAGCCAATGCGCTTGCCTTTTGCGAGTACCCGCCCCAATGAGCCTCGCCAACGCGCCAGCCCGTCAATACAACTTTGTCGCCAGGTTTATATCGATCGTCGGAAGAGGATTCGACTGTACCCGCATAATCGATACCGGGCACATGAGGATAGTTTCGAACTAACCCTCCTCCTTTTGGCGACATGCATAATCCATCCTTGTAGTTCACCGTCGAATACTCAACTGCCACCGTGACTTCACCATGTGGGAGATCGCTGTCAGAAAGTTGTTTGACCGAAGGACTGGCCAGGCCACTTTCTTCATCTTTTTCAACTACTAATGCATTGAACATCGTTATATCTCCGTAATCCGATCTCAATTTTCGTCCGCTGTTTGTCGTGGGTCATCGCCAGAAACTTTGCTGAACCTCCGCCCACCGCATTCCGTGTTCCGTCATCAACTCGATCCGTGTCCCCGGCTCCCAATAGGCTCGGTCCACCATCCCAATTGCCACGTTGACTCCAAACTCGGGCGAATAGACAGCCGAAGCCACCTGACCCACCTGAGTGCTGTTGGCAAGCAAGGGCCAAGATTGGGTGCACGGTCCAATTTCGCCTTCAATCACCAAAGGTCTTATCTGCCGTGGCGGACCGTTTTCGGCTTGTCCAGCCAAAGCCGATTTGCCGATATAGTCGAGCGGCGAGTTGCAAAACCTAGCCAATCCACATTCATAGGGAGTATTTTCGCGCCGCATATCAGAGCCAAAGCTAAGCAGCCCGCTTTCAACCCGTTCAATGTTATTGGGACACCCCGCTCTGACCTTCAAATTCTGTCCGTTGGCGAACAACGTATCCCACAAGGGCATTCCATATTCGGAACCCTCGACGTAGATTTCGAAACCACCCTGTTTTGACCATCCTGAGCGCGCAACGATGAATTCTTGATCTTCGAACCGCAAACGTTTGTAACGGAAGAATTTTATGTCCCTTACCTGATCGCCGAAAACGCGTTCCATAAGGTCGTCGGCCTTTGGACCCTGAACCGCAAGCGGCGAAACATCGGGCTCGGTGATCTCGACATCCAGACCCAATGCGATTGCAAGACCCAAAGCAAACTGCCACAGGTCACCATCAGCCACAGACAACCAGTATTGATCGTCGGCCAGCTTTATCGCCACAGGATCATTCAGCATACCGCCATTGTGATCCACAATCGGTACATAGTAACATTGATCCGCCTGCATACGGTCCATGTCACGTGGGCTTAACATTTTCATAAGGCGCAAAGCATCCGGTCCCTTGACCTGAACTTGCCTTTCGCACGAAACATCCCAGACCTGAACGTGTTGCTTCAGATGTGCTGCATCAGCTTCGACACTCTCGAAAAACGTGGGTAGAAGCGTGTGGTTGTACACTGTGTATCCGCCAACCCCAGCAGCTTCGACACCGGGTGTAAATGGCGTTTTACGTACGCGTCGGTTAGGAGTGATGACTGCCATTTTCCGATCCTTCAGGCAGAAAAACTACATAATTATAGATGGTTCAGGGTCGAACGTCACTTTGGCCCATGCCAGTCGATCGGGCAAATCTCAGCGGATTTTCCACCAAAGTCCCAAACGCGACCATAGTCTCGAAGCTTTGATTTTGTTCCGCGGGCAACAATGATATCTGGTCCCATCCAGTACTTTGAATTCGAAACCATCACTGGATGATCGGCGTCCTTGCCGGCCAACATCTCAATCTCGCCTTGAATCTTGCGTCCAATAACGATCCGGCGTTTGTTTCCGTCGCGCTCTATCTGAACGGGCGCCCGCTCTGCCCCTATGATCTCGCTGACAAGCATTGTGAACAAACCAGTCGTTCCCCCAGCCTGACCGCTGAAAATTTGTAACAGGCCGTTGTAAGCCTTCCCACTGGCGCGTTCGTCCACATAGGCCGCCACTTTCCATTGACCTTCGCCCATGCGGCCCGGAATATCGACCAGCAGTCCCACGTTTAGCCCCGATAAGTCCTCGCCTTCAAAATTTCCCTCGTCGATAATCACGCCCATCCATGCATGGCAATGACCTTCGGTTGGAGGATGTGCGCCAAGCGAGACAACGCAGGGACAAAATACATCACAGGAACAATTTAAGATCAGTTCGCCCTTGATTGCCCAGTCTGTTGGGCTCATTTCACGCCGCTTTGGGTTGGGCATACGACTGTCGATCCGCTGGCTTATGGGAAGTCTGTCCGCCTCTGGTTTTCTGTTCTTTGCCATCACGTTATCCTCCGTAAACGATGTGATGCCCGAGCAGGATTACTCCGCTCGCGATCAAAGCAAACCCCATGGGTCGGGTCACGGCGTGACCTATTTGGGGAAGTTTTTCCAAAACCATAAACAGGGTCGCCAAACCCATCCATAGCAGGCTCATGACGCCGCCAACAAAACCCAGGGCCATGAAGCCCCAACAGCAACCTACGCAGAAAACACCGAGGCCAAGCCCCATTCGAACACCGCCGATATAACCAGTTTTCCAGTGCCCCAAAAAGTAGGTCATGGGAGCGTGGCAGATGCCGTGGCAAGTTTCTTTGAGGCGAGTGAACTGGAATCCGCCCACCGAAACCAACAAGCCGCCTGCTAGATAAGGTGATTTTGCAATCCCCAGCATATCTATTGCACCACCAAAAAGTAGAGCCAATTGAAGTTCAGTGATAAGTGCCGCAAAGCCCGCCCAGACAAGGAAGTATCCACTCAGAACGCCAATCCATCCAGCGCGGCTTCCGTTAGCGCTGCGGATCAGGTCTTCATAGCTGCGCAAAGTCGGAACAAGCGTTGGCAACATCATCGCAGCCATCATAATCGCCCACATCCAGAACAAAGGCCCGAATTCGGCCATGGGCATGTACATGTCCATCCGCGGGTCCATTACACGCATGGCTTCGCCCATCGGACCCGGACGGCCGATCCAATCCAGATCCATATCGCGGCTCATCGAGAACATAGTCCACCACGCCCAAAGGATGGCGGCGTAAAAGCCAAGCCACAATCCGCTGCGTAGCATTGCGCGACTCATTTTCTCCTCCCGACTCAGTTCTTGCTTTTTCAAATGTCAGACTTTTAAATGTCAGACAAATAAAATCTGACATGCTGGCCTTTGGACATGAAAATAGACCCACAAAACCCTGCCGACCTTTCCGCACAGATCGCGCAGGCCATCCGGGACGCGATAGTATCGGGGGCGTTAATTGTTGATGAGCGGCTTCCCTCGGAGACCGAGCTTTCCGATCAGTTCAGAGTTTCGCGTCCAACAGTCCGCGAGGCGCTAAAGAGGTTGGCGGCCCAGTCCCTGATCCGTACACAACGCGGTGCCGCTGGTGGAGCATTTGTAAATCGGCTTAATTTTGAAGACGCCTATTCCCAGCAGATCACGACATCGACGCTGTTACTATCCATGAATGCTGTAAGTTTCGATACGGCGTGCGAGGCACGTTACGCTCTGGAAAGAGCATGCGCCGCTTTGTCAGCCGACCGGCGTACGCCTGACCATTTGGCTACTATGAGAACGGAAATTTTCAGGCAGTCACAGCCAGGACTTACGGACGAAGCGTTTTGTACGTCGGATGTAGCTTTTCACCGAGCATTGGTGGATGGTGCGGGAAATCCGGTTTTGTCCTATCAATTAGCTGGTGCCGTTGAAGCTATGCAGCCGTTGATGAATATGATCACCTTCACAGCGAGGTCGCGAGAGGCGATAATTGCTATGCACAGCAAAATCGCAGATGCGTTAGAAGCACGCGACGCCGATGTTGTCGACGCGGCGCTGGCGGATTTGGAAACTTATACGCGCCAACTGGCACAAGACGTTGCAGAACAGCGCCGCAAGCCGGCCTGAAGCAGAATTTAAACGGAATTGGAGCAGCAGAAGGAAGACACTGAAACACGAGCAGGCAGCCAGTCACCCGGCATCAAGACCGGAACTCTCAAAAATGTTGAATATCAATTTCTTACGGGAGGACGTTATGAACCAAAGACCGGACCCAACCTTTTATCCATCTGCAAAGCTGGCTATGGAAGGACCGACGGAAACACTGGCTTTCACGCTTATGCTTAGTCCAGATTTTTCGCAGCCTGATGGCTTGGCTGTTGTGAACGTCGACCCAACATCGGGAGATTACGGAAAAATCGTTCATCAGGTGATTATGCCCGAAAAAGGGGATGAATTTCACCATTTTGGTTGGAATGCGTGCTCGTCTTCTCTGTCGCCACTTAGCGGACATGCATTCCTTGAACGCCGTTACCTGATAATTCCCGGCATTCGATCAAGCCGAATCTACATTATTGATGTTAAAAATCCGCTGGAAGCCAAAATTCACAAGATTATCGAACCCGAAGAAGTCTTTGCTAAAACTGGGTATTCCCGCCCACACACGATCCATTGCGGACCGGAAGGCATCTATGTCAGCACACTTGGCGGTGGTGGAAAGGAAGGTACAGATGGTCCTCCGGGTATTTTTATCATGGACTGCGAAACCTTTGATATAATTGGTAGATACGAGATCGAGCGCGGAGTTCAAGACAAGCATTATGATTTCTGGTGGAACCTGCCTCGCGATTACATGGTAAGCTCTGAATGGGGATTACCACCGCAATTCGAAAACGGGATCGTGGCCGAGGATCTTCTTTCAAACAAGTATGGGCATCGGATTCACTTTTGGAACCTTCGTGATCGCACCAATATTCAGACCATTGATTTAGGTGAGAACCACCAAATGGCTTTGGAGATTCGCCCCGCTCATGATCCCGTAAAGCAATATGGATTTTGCGGTGTCGTAGTCGATACCACTAACCTGCAGGGTGCGATCTTTACGTGGTGGCGCAACGACGACGGAACCTTTGAGGCGAAAAAGACGATCACTATTGATCCACAACCGGCTGACCCTGACGATTTGCCTGACCTGCTGAAAGGTTTCTCGGCGGTTCCTCCATTAGTCACGGACATCGATCTGAGCCTTGATGATAACTATCTCTACGTCTCCTGCTGGGGAACAGGCGAAATGCATCAATACGATGTGTCAGACCCAATGAACCCAAAGTTGGCCGGCGTGGTTGAAATTGGCGGCATCGTCAAAAAGACGAAGCATCCGAACGGTCAGGAATTTGGCTATGGGCCGCAAATGGTTGAAATCAGCCGGGACGGCAAACGCGTTTATTGGACGAATTCGCTGTATTCGACATGGGATGATCAGTTCTACCCCGGTGATCGTGGAGCCGCTATGGTCAAGGCTGATGTCGGTGAAAACGGTGGCTTGACGCTTGATCCCAAATTCTGGGTGGATTTCCCGAAAGGCTACCGGAGCCACCAAATCCGTCTTGAGGGTGGCGACTGTTCAACTGACAGTTTCTGCTACCCGTCCGTCTGAATTGGAGTTTCTGATGACATCGACGGCTGGCCTTTGGCTGGCCGTCGTTCTAAGCGGAGCCTACCACGGATTAAATCCAGGGATGGGATGGCCGCTGGCGGTTTCGTCGGCCCTGATGGAGCAACGGCAATCTGCGCTTTGGGGCGCACTCGCTGCTTTGGCTGGTGGGCATTTCGTGGCAATGTTGGGAGTTTTGCTTCCCTTCGCATTAATGACGCTACTTGTCGAATATCAGCGGGAAATTCGCGTTGGTGCTGCTCTTATAGTCATCACCATGGGTCTTTACATCGCGATAACGCGACGGCACCCCCGAGTTCTTTCTCGCATACCACCCAGCAAGTTAGCCCTCTGGTCGTTTCTTGTGGCGCTCGCACATGGTGCTGCATTGATGTTGGTCCCGATCTATCTTGGACTATGTGGTCTTGATGAACTGGATGCCGGCCACCGCGCAATTTCCGAGATCATGACTACCAACGGGATGCTCGTCTTGGCCGTGGCCGTCATACATACGGCCGCCATGGTTTTGGGCGGGGGTATTGTGGCCTTTGCCGTTTATCGCTGGCTTGGTCTTCAGTTTCTGTCCCGCAGTTGGTTTAACCTAGAACTGATCTGGGCCTTGAGCCTGATCTTAGTTGGTTTTTTGGGATTGTGGTCCGCGCTTTAATTGCTTTTCATTCCAGCTGGTCGAATTAGGTTCTATCAAATCGCTTTTTTGACCCCGACGAGGACATCATGACAGCAGCATTCAATGTTTTAGCCGCGCTTTTGACGATTGGGTTTGGTCTGTTCGGGTTTCTTGCCCCAGCGTGGACTGCGGCTTCGCTGGATCTCGCGCCTACAGACAGCAACATGGGGTTAAGCGAAATGCGGGCATCTGTTGGCGGATTATTCGTTGTGACTGGAGTTGCGGTGATTTGGTTAAATACACCCTCGGCCTATGCGATGCTCGGCATTGTTTATGCTGGCGCAGCTTTGGGGCGTTTCGTGTCAGTCCTTCTTGATAATCCGCCACTGGCCAAAGCTATGACTTTCGGAGGAATCGAATTGGTCCTGGCAATTTGGCTAATCGCTGCAAACATGAACAGGTCCGTGTAAGGCATTGGAATAAAAAGCGCTTGAACCCATCATTCCCGATTTGCATCCGAGCCAAACCTCACCTATATAATATGTGTCCTTCGGGACTATGGACATAAACGCGCTCGTAATAAACGGATCGGACCCGGGGGCGGTACCCGGCGGCTCCACCAAAATCCTTCGTTTGGGGATCATGGGGCCGAAATAGGATCGACGAACGTCTAAAGGGGTTAGCTTTGTCTCGGCTGTCTGCCACCGTTATCGGCGAAAATAGTACAATTGCAAACGACAATCGTGCTCCGGTTGCAGTTGCTGCGTAAGCAGTAACAAGACCGAAATCTAAGTCCTTGCGCCTAGCCGCGTGAGGCGGGGTTCGCAGGTACCTGGCAACAGAAACCTGCATTTACCGCTTTATGTCTGTTGTTTGCCCCACAAATTCCGAAACGGTTCAGAGTTTGTTTATTTCTGTTTCACATCCTGCCGGAACAGGACAGGAGAGTCGTTATGACGAATTAAGAAATACTTCGCAGGTGGTACTCCGAGGTTTGGGAAAATGGGAATACGGACGCAATAAATAAATTCTTTGCTCCGGATGTAATGGCCGAAGGTTTGATCCCAGAAATGCAAGTTGGAGCTGACGATTTTCGTGACCTTGTAACCGCATTTCGCCACGTGCTTGGCGACATAAAGTTTTATCTGCCCAAAGTCGTAGAGCACGAAGACTGGGTTTCTGCGATTTTACATGTACGAACTTTTCGAGCTGACAATGGTGCTCCGTTGGAAGTGACTGGACAAGTTATGGCGCGGTTCAAAGACGGCAAAATTGTTGAGGCCTACAACCAGTTCGATTTTATTTCTCTGTTTGAGCAGCTAGGCCAGTTCCCGCAAGACACTTTGCCAGTCTGTATGACTGGTCAGCGGTTGGATTGGGCCTAAAATACAGTCCAGTACGCTTGACCAACACGTTACTTACACGCTAGCAAATCCTTAAGGGGTTAGCTTGCGAACGCCCCGTGAGGCGGCAGCCCAAGTTTCGCATGTATCCGAGATTTAGAAGGAGACATGCTGTGGCTGCCCCAAACGCTATTACCCCAAAACAACTTGCCCGGATTGTCGGGACGCCATCTGCGCCTATTATAGTGGATATACGCACAGATTTTGACTTCGCCGATGATCCCAGGCTCATACCTGGATCAGTACGACATCCGCATAACCAAATTGTCGAGTTGCGGGCACTTATCGGTAACCGACCCTGCGTTATTATTTGTCAAAAAGGAAAAAAACTGAGCCAAGGGGTGGTTTCGTGGCTGCGCAGCGATGGGCACGCGGCCGAGTATCTTGAAGGCGGTCACTTTGCTTGGCGGGACATGCCAGATAGCCAACTGGTTTCAGTTTCGGCTTTGCCGGAAGAAGTCGGGTCAGGAACACTTTGGGTTACACGTCATCGACCTAAAATCGATCGGATTGCATGCCCGTGGCTTATTCGTCGATTTGTGGATCCCAACGCTCGGTTCCTTTTTGTAGCGCCGTCTGAGGTTAAAGGTGTGGTAGCAAAGTTTGGTGCGACTGCGTTCGACGAAGACGGTGAATTCTGGAGCCACCGGGGTGAAAACTGTACTTTCGATACGATGCTTGACGAGTTCGATATCCACTCCGCCCCCCTTGATCGCATGGCCGATGTTATTCGTGCAGCAGACACAAACAAACATAAGGTGGCCCCGGAAGCTGCTGGATTGTTAGCAATTTCGGTCGGTCTATCGCGCCAATACAAAGACGACCATCAACAGCTTGAAGCCGGTATGCACATTTACGATGCTCTATACCGATGGGCTCGTGACGGTTTCAATGAAGTTCATGATTGGCCGAACGGTCACACCTCATGACACCGAGCATAAACGAGCTTTGCCTTGTGTTTGGGCGCATAGGGCTGTTTTCATTTGGCGGTCCGGCTGCTCAGATATCGTTGATGCACCAGGAATTAGTGGAGCGTAGGTCTTGGCTGGATGAACAGACCTATCTGCGTGCTTTATCGTTGTGCATGCTGCTGCCGGGGCCTGAAGCCATGCAATTAGCCACATATGCTGGATGGCGCCTCAAAGGGGTCGTCGGGGGTTTGATTGCCGGCAGTCTTTTCGTATTGCCCGGTGCCATCGTGATAACGTTGCTTGTCTTTTTGTACGCGGCTTACGGAGACCTGCCTTTGGTTCAGGCCGGCTTTTTAGGGATCAAGGCGACAGTTATTGTCATCGTAATTCAAGCAGTTCGAAACTTGTCCGGCAAAGCCTTAACAGACAGCAGATATCGACTGATTGCGGGTTTGGGTTTTTTGGCGATTTTTGTGTTCAATCTGCCTTTTCCATTGATCATCCTCACGGCGGCGATTTGGGGGTATTGCACGGCGCAAAACATAACTTTACCGCCCGTTGACCCCTCTCCAATACTTACACGTCCCATCCGAACAGCTTTCGTCTGGCTCGCTTTGTGGCTGATCCCGCTGATTTTACTTAGCTGGGCGGGGCAAACTCTACTGGCTGAACTGGGTTGGTTCTTTGCCCGATTGGCAGTTGTGACGTTTGGGGGCGCGTACGCCGTACTAGCGTATATGACGCAAACGGTCGTCGAAACCTATAACTGGATCAGCACGGACCAAATGATAGATGCCTTGGGACTCGCTGAAACAACGCCTGGGCCTTTGATTCTTGTCACACAGTTCGTTGCTATGCTGACCGGACAGATGGCAGGCGGTACGTCCCTTGCCATTGCCGCTGGTATTGTTGCCCTATGGTCAACATTTGTACCTTGTTTTCTTTGGATTTTTTTGACCGGCCCGTACTTAGACAAAATCGCGACCCGCCCGCGATTGGCAGCTTCGATGAAGGCTGTAACCGCCGCGGTTGTCGGAGTGATTCTAAACCTCTCGGTGTGGTTCGGTATGAATGTTCTGTTCCGATCGGTGGATGGAGTATCGTGGGGGCCATTCGAAATGCCCCTGCCCGTCCCGTCCACGCTGGACCTCGCAGCTTTGATCTTGATCTTGATAGCGAGTATCTTGATATTCCGCATGAAATCAGGTTTGACGGTAACGCTGATAGCGATGAGCCTAGCGGGAATTGCGATTGAGGTTTTGTAGCTGAACTTGTGCAACCCAGTCTTTCGTTTCCGCTCAAATCCCTTATGCTGACATCAAACACGCTCGAGGATCGAAAATGTCGCAAGACATAGATTATGGGAACCTTATGCACACGGCAATGCGCGGTCTTATCAAGACTGTTCTTACTGACGTGTCAAATAACGGTTTACCGGGTGCACACCACTTCTTCATCACATTCGACACGCAACAAGAGGGTGTCGAATTGGCCGACTGGTTGCGAGAACGTTACCCTGATGAAATGACAATCGTCATGCAGCATTGGTTCGAGAATCTAGAGGTCGGTGACGATGGTTTCTCAATCACACTGAACTTCGGCGACGCGCCGGAGCCGTTGTACATCCCGTATATGGCCATCAAAACTTTCGTCGATCCATCTGTTGAATTCGGATTGCGATTTGAGAGCGCAGAAGATGAGGATGAGGCAGAGTTTTCAGAAGAAGAAACGATCGAAATCGATTCTGAAGAAGAGAAGCATCATCACGATGCGGATGTTGTTTCGTTGGACAATTTCCGCAAGTAACTGCCCAAACTAACCCCTAACCAGCCGGGTTCATTTTTTCTCCAAAAATGTCTCTACCGACCTCGATTTTTCACCATTGCGGAATCGCGAGAAAGAAAGGTCTAGCCCGCCATCGGCAAGAGTTCGGTCGAATTGCTGCAATTCGTATCCACCGTTTGGACCAATAAATAATGAAAAGACTGTCAGTGTCGCCCCTTCGATCCGTCCCCAAACAAACGGTTCGCCTTTCATCGGGTCTAACGGGACTTCGTGACCGAACACATTTCGTTTCATAGCCGCCGAAAACACATCAGGGCGCTCAGTCGTCTTAAAGTCGACCGAATATTCTTCTTCTTTGATGCGACCGTCACCTTTGTAAGTGGTTGTGGTCCAACTTACGTTGAATCCGTCTTTTAACTCGCTAATCGATACGCTCATATCCCTTGGGGTCTCTGTGCCGTCAGAGTCTACGACATTAGCGGACCCAACATAATCCCCCACAAATGGTTCAATTTCTGCGGCGAAAGTGGAATTTGTGCCGGCCAAAAGCAATAGCGACACGGAAAACACGGTCATAAACATATACACAGGTCGGACAATGTGTGCTGCACGCATAAGAAACTCCGTCGCGGTTGCGCTTATATTGTAACTTTAGCTCGCTTGGGCACAATGGCACTGTTTTCGCTAACGGACAAATAATGGAACCGCGCCGTATCTATACCTTTGTTAGGCCAAAGATTAAGGTGCGCGTAACTGGCCGATTGCCTTGCGCTGATGCTGAGGTTACACGGCATACGATTGCATGCCAAACGGAGTGACAAATGTCTCAGACCCGCACCGAAACCGACAGTTTTGGCCCTCTCGAAGTACCAGCGGACAAATACTGGGGCGCGCAGACCCAGCGGTCTATCATGAATTTTCCGATCGGTTGGGAAAAACAGCCAGTAGCCATTGTTCGTGCATTGGGCGTCATAAAAAAAGCGTGCGCAATGGAAAACAAAGCTACAGGTAAGTTGGATGCCAAGATTGCCGATGCGGTGATTCAGGCTGCGGACGAGGTTATTGATGGTAAGTTCGATGATAACTTTCCCTTAGTCGTGTGGCAGACCGGTTCGGGAACACAATCAAACATGAACTCGAACGAAGTGATCGCCAACCGCGCCATCGAAATACTGGGTGGCGTGATTGGTTCGAAAGATCCCGTTCACCCAAATGACCATTGCAATATGGGGCAGTCTTCCAATGACACTTTCCCCACTGCGATGCATATTGCCGCCGCTATGAGCGTTCGTGATGTTCTGCTGCCGGGGCTTGAAAAACTGGCAAGTGGGTTAGAGCAAAAGGCAAAGGAATTTGCCGGCATCATCAAGATTGGGCGCAC
>NZ_JBXWSJ010000020.1:0-77671 GCF_059613365.1 Ruegeria sp. BHSA163 | reverse complement strand
TTCGCTTCCAAGTGTTATCGAAAGAAGAAACCCAAAGCGCAATGTCTGCGCACCAGCCAATGCATGAGAGGGATCATTTGGTAAGCCCGGATAGCGGATTTGCCTGATCGCCTGGTGCTCGGACAGCCGTTCCGCCAGAACCTGAGCCGTTTCACACATACGATTGAACCTGACGTCAAGCGTCTCTAATCCGCGATGCAGCAACCAAGCCTCTTGCGGACCTGGGATTGAACCAGAAACACGGCGCCACTCTTCGATCTGTTCCATGATCTGGGCGTTGCGGCAGGCAACATGTCCCATCAGCAAATCTGAATGGCCACCAACTGCCTTGGTATCCGACGATACGACCACGTCGACGCCTAAATCCAGCGGTCGCTGGCCTAAAGGGGTCATAGTTGTGTTATCGGCGATGGTCAGGCCGCCCGCGTTTCGCACCTGCTGGGCCACAGAGGCCAAATTGATTATGTCCAAACCAGGGTTCGAGGGGCTTTCGACAAAAACCACATCGAATCCATCGAAACCGCCTTTCGTAAACGCGATGGTTGGACGTTTTTCCACGATTATGCCGAATTTTGATAGGAAGCGATCCGAAAGCAAACGGGTCACATAGTATCCATCAGCTGGGATCAACACCCGCGAACCAGCTGCTAGCGTTGCAAACAGAGCGGCCGTGATCGCCGCCATGCCAGACGGAAAAGTCAGGCAAGGTGCATCTTCCAAATGTGCCAGCAGACTCTCCAAATGCTCCCATGTCGGGTTGTTCACGCGGCCATAAGTGTCATGACCTTCGGGGGAACCGGGAAGGTGAAACATGCTGCTCTGGGTCAAGGGAAGGGCTACGGGTTCACCCTTGTTCAAGGAATTCCCACGCAGGTGGAGCATCTGGCCAATCTTAGGGGTCTTCATAACTCAGCGTCCCGGAATTTGATCGCGGGGCGGAGCTGGCTCCCAGTTCTCAATGATATCGACAGCCTGTTGCGCGGTGTCGACAAACCTGAAAAGGTCCAAATCCTCGTCCGAGATCGTACCAGCGTCTGCGAGGGCATTCCAATTGATTACTCTTTCCCAGAATTCCCGGCCAAACAGCAAAAATGGCACTCGCTCCATCCTTCCGGTCTGAATCAACGTCAGAGACTCAAACAGCTCATCCATCGTTCCAAAGCCACCAGGGAAAATTGTAATAGCACGAGCGCGCATCAGGAAATGCATCTTGCGGATCGCGAAGTAGTGGAAATTGAAGCTGAGATCAGGCGTTACGAATAGATTGGGGGCCTGTTCATGCGGCAGAACGATGTTCAACCCGATCGAGCATCCACCCGCATCCTGAGCACCACGGTTTCCAGCTTCCATTACGCCTGGTCCGCCTCCGGTGACAATAACGTTTTCGCGGCACCCGGTCTGGTTTGACTTCTCGGTCATCAACCGGGCAAATTCCCGTGCTTCGTCGTAGTAAGTCGAAAGACCAGCCAGTGTTTGCGTCCGAGCTGTATGTTTTTGCGAAGGTTCCGGAATGCGGGCTCCGCCAAACATAACGATGGTTGAGGTGATCTGTCGTTCGGACATGATCATCTCGGGTTTCAGAAGCTCCAGTTGCAAACGCACTGGACGCAGTTCGTCCCGGCACAGGAAATCATCGTCGGCAAAGGCTAGGCGATAAGAAGGCGAGCGGGTCTGCGGCGTTTCCGGCACCTCGCGCGCTGTCGAGCGGTCGGTTTGCGCGTCGCGAAAGGGGCTGAGGCGGTCTTCTCTCATTTTGAACGATCCCTGCTTGCGTGTTTCCCAAACAGCTATAGGGTTCGCGGACAGAGTGCCAGTCATGGAAAGACAAGAATGAATTGGAAGAACGATATTTCGGCAGCGTCGGATCGAATTGCGGGACATGCTCAGATAACGCCCGTAATGCAGAGTGCAGCGTTCGAGCTTGGTTACCCTGTCGAAATGAAGCTTGAGCATATGCAGCACACAGGTAGTTTCAAAGCCCGGGGGGCTTTCAATACGTTGCTAAGTATGAACGTTCCTGCGGCAGGCGTGGTGGCAGCGTCAGGTGGCAATCACGGTGCAGCAGCGGCTTATGCTGCCCAGTCGCTGGGATATCCGGCCAAAATTTTTGTTCCGGAACTCGCTGGGCCGTCAAAAATTTCATTGATCAGAAAGACAGGTGCGGACCTGAGCGTCGTGTCCGGAGAGTACGCTAACGCATTGACCGAGGCGCAGGCTTATGAAGAGGCGACCGGTGCAATGCAGATCCACGCCTATGATGCGCCGGCTACTGTGGCCGGGCAGGGCACGTGCTTTGCCGAATGGGACCGGCAGGGATTGGAAGCCGACACAGTACTGATCGCGGTTGGCGGGGGCGGTCTGATTGCCGGGGCATTAGCTTGGTATCAAGGCGCGAGGAAAGTTGTGGCGGTCGAGCCTGAAACTTCATGTGCACTTAACGCAGCTTTGAAGGCAGGCCATCCGGTGGATGTTACTGTCTCAGGAATAGCGGCAAACGCTCTGGGCGCGCGCCGAATCGGATCAATTTGTTTTGAACTGGCCCAAGGAATTGCATCGGTACTGGTTCCGGACGAGGCGATTACCCAAGCCCAGCAGATGTTGTGGTATTCGCATCGAATCCTAGTCGAACCGGCGGGTGCGACCGCTTTGGCGGCACTAATATCGGGCGCCTACAAGCCCGAGCCGGGAGAACGTGTTGCGGTTCTGATCTGTGGGGGGAACATATCGCCTGACCCGCTTGCGTCCTGAATATATGCTACTTCGCTGTAAACTTTGGCTCTGCATCGCATTGCAGCGGATCGTGCGCTTGCGTATAGGCAAGTCCAACGTGAACAAAGTCTGCAGGGAGCGACCCTATGTCCAACGCCCAACTGGAAGCCGCCATCGAAGCCGCGTGGGAGGCGCGCGACAGCATAACCCCCACCACCAAAGGGGAGCAGCGCGAAGCGATCGAGGATACTCTGAATGCGCTCGACAGCGGCTCGCTCCGTGTGGCGGAAAAGCTAGAGGATGGCAGCTGGCATGTGAACCAGTGGGCAAAAAAAGCGGTGCTTTTGGGCTTTCGTATCAAGGATATGGAAATCCAGTCTGGTGGTCCGCAAGACGGCGGTTGGTGGGATAAGGTGGACAGCAAGTTCGCCGGATGGGGCGAAAACAATTGGCGCGCTGCAGGGTTCCGCGCCGTGCCCAACTGTGTGGTTCGCAAATCTGCCTACATCGCTCCGGGTGTAGTGTTGATGCCTTCATTCGTGAACCTGGGTGCCTTTGTTGATGAGGGTACTATGGTCGACACATGGGCCACAGTCGGCTCTTGCGCGCAAATCGGAAAGAACGTCCATTTATCCGGAGGCGTTGGCATCGGCGGGGTTTTGGAGCCAATGCAAGCGGGTCCCACAATCATCGAGGACAATTGCTTTATCGGAGCCCGGTCTGAGGTAGTCGAAGGCTGCATAGTTCGCGAAGGTTCGGTCCTGGGAATGGGCGTCTATATCGGTAAATCCACCAAGATTGTTGACCGCGAGACAGGCGAAGTCACTTATGGAGAGATACCGCCGTATTCGGTGGTAGTTTCAGGTTCGATGCCATCTAAGAACAACATCAGCCTTTACTGCGCTGTGATTGTGAAGAGGGTCGATGAAAAGACCCGCTCGAAAACAGGCATTAACGAATTGTTGCGAGACTGACGCCTAAGTAGAATTGTCGAATTTTTGGGCTGTCGCTAATCTCGTGACAGCCTGTTTCGATTCAAATCAATCTTTGATCGGATAGCGGTCAGGTTCTTCGAACACGTCGATCACGCGCGTACCGGCTTGAATCGTTGCGCCATGATCAGCTCCGGCGGGAATCGAATAGCTGTCCCCCGTGCGATAGGTTTTGATCTCATCACCGATGGTCAATTCGATTTCGCCTTCGATAACAGTGCCCCATTGCGCGCCATGGGAATGCATGGGTAATTCCATCCCCTTCAGGAAGGTGAAGAACGCCACTAACCCGTGATCTGATCTGATAACGGCGGTTTGAACAATGTCTTCAGGAAACGGCAAATCGAGCCCCGGAAAATCAGTGATGAATTTGGGAAAAGACATGTTGGCTTCCTTCACAAGTTATGCTCGACGATCAGGGGGCAAAATTCAAATATGTCAGTTTGGCGGCTGTGGTGCAATTTTATGGTCGCGCATGAACAACAGTCATTTTTAAAGATTTGCATTGCTTGACCGGGTTGGGTTGCACCGCTATGGCCCGGATATGGAAAAGCAGAAAAAACCTTCGCGCCAGCAAGTTTACACCTTGTTGGTTCAGATTGGTCGCAAGGAAGGTGACGGCCTGCCAGAAGGTGCAACCGGAGCTGCGCTGATGTGTTTTGCAAGTGGCGTGGACGAGGCCGAAGCGGTGCGAGAAACAGTGGCTATCCTAAAACAGGCCGATACAGCGCCGCTGGATGTAACTGGTTATGGCACTTTGGCTGAACGCGAAGCTCAGGGGCACGAAGTTGATCCCGAAGAGCGCGCGTTAATGCAACGAGCACTGGATGAAAACGCGGTAATCGTCGCGCAGATGACCCCATTTTTTGGTAGTGGAGACTAGGCTTAGTTCCGAGCCCCAAACCAAGTGCGATAAATCTGGTCGTAAACGCCTTCTTCCCGGAGGGCCAGTAACGCCTGATTTACGTCTTCGACCAAAGGCGAGCCGGTAGGAAAGACTATTCCATAGTTCTCGCGCATGAATACACCGCCGGTGATAGACGCTATTTTGCGCCCGTCGTGGTTAGCAAAATAAGATAATATCGGCGCATCGAATACAACGGCATCCAGTTCACTGTCGGAAAAAGCGTTTAACAGTCCTTCGAGGTTCTCGAATCCGACAAATTCAATCTCGCGCCGGTTCAAAAAATTTGCGGCGGTGGAGCCTGAAATCGTGCCTACCTGCTTACCATAAAGGTCATTAACAGAGTTCACATTGCCGCTGATCGCGTCCACCGTCATGACGGATGTGATACGAGCAGTGAAAACGGATACGATAAATAGCGAAGAAACAACCAGGATGACGCCCAGAATCCGTCCGAACGCTGTGCGTGGCATTCTTTCTTCAAAGCCGCCATTAACCACGAGGTTCAATGCCCACCAAAATGATGGAAACCACGCTTCATCTAATTTGCGATCAAAGTAGGGCTGCGCACGGCGTTCGAAAATCCACATCGTCATTCCGCCCGCTAACAAGATGGCGAAGGCTAGTCCGATTGCGATGAATAGCTCCGCAGACAGTAGAGCCTGCAAAAGAGACGGTCTGCGCACTGCGTCCGAGGGGACCATGATCTGCAATCCAGACTCAAATATTGGCTGGCTGAAGTCCATCTGGGTTTCGCGTGAAGCGGTAATCGAGATGTTCGCAATGGCCAGATCGGCAGTACCGTCCTGAACGGCACCCAGCATGTCGCTGAAGGTTTCCACCCGGTTGATCGAGTAGTCCCAGTCCAAGGACTCGGCAAGTGCTTCCAATAAGTCCATGGAAAACCCCACCTGTGCCCCATCTTCAACATATGAAAACGGGGGGCGGGTCACGGTCGTAACCGTAAGTGTCTGGGCCTGGCTTTGCTGGGTAAGAACCGAGAAAGCCAGTAAGATCAAAGCGAAGACTACACGCATAGTTTCTTTCTGTTTTGCGGCCCTGTAGCGCAATAATACAGTGGGCAGCAAGTCGAACACTTGGTCAACTAGCTCGATTTTCCAGATCCAGCAAACTGGAATATCTTTAAGAGCGCGAAAGAAAATTACGGCTGTGGGGTTGGCAATCATATCAATTCATTGAATCTGTGCGCGAACCTGGAAGGAAACCAATTTGCGAGGTGCCAAATGACCGATCCCGTCAGACTGACGGCAGACCTGATCCGTTGTCCGTCGGTCACACCAGCCGAGGGTGGCGCATTAGAATTGCTGGAGACTGTTCTTTCCGAGGCAGGGTTTGAATGCTTTCGTGCTGACCGAGGCGGTGTTTCGAACCTGTTTGCACGCTGGGGACAAAAGGGTCACCCACGCAGTTTTGGGTTCAATGGCCACACTGACGTTGTGCCCATTGGCGATGAAACGGCTTGGACGGCGCCTCCGTTCGGTGCTGAAATCCGCAAAGGCGTT
This sequence comes from Ruegeria sp. BHSA163, assembly GCF_059613365.1. Taxonomy (NCBI): domain Bacteria; kingdom Pseudomonadati; phylum Pseudomonadota; class Alphaproteobacteria; order Rhodobacterales; family Roseobacteraceae; genus Ruegeria; species Ruegeria sp. BHSA163. The sequence goes on along the minus strand of NZ_JBXWSJ010000020.1, from coordinate 71,543 downwards.
ATGTTTGGCCGAGGGGCGTCTGACATGAAATCGGCGGTGGCTGCCTTTACTGCCGCAGCCGTGGATTTCGTGCGCGATGCCCCACCTGACGGGGCTGTTATATTGACCATTACCGGGGACGAAGAAGGCGACGCCTTGGACGGGACAATTGCGTTGCTGGATTATATGGAGAACGTCGGTGAACGTATGTCTGTTTGTCTGGTAGGCGAGCCGACTTGTCCCAACGCGATGGGCGAAATGATGAAAATTGGCCGCCGAGGTTCGATGACCGCGTGGTTCACAGTGACAGGTGTTCAAGGGCACTCAGCCTATCCCCATCGGGCAAACAACCCGTTGCCCGCCATGGTCCGTTTGATGGATCGTCTTGCAACGCACCAATTAGATCAGGGCAGCGATCACTTTGATGCAAGCACACTTGCGGTCGTGAACGTAGATACAGGCAACTCTGCCACAAATGTTATCCCGGCCAAGTGTCAGGGTGCGGTAAATATTCGGTTCAATGACCTTCATTCCGGCGCTAGCCTCAGCGAATGGCTGAACGCCCAAGCAAACCGCGTCGCGGAAGAGTTTGACGTCGATGTCGATACGCAGATCAAGATTTCTGGCGAAAGCTTTTTGACACCTCCCGGGCCACTATCAGAATTGGTCGCGAACGCTGTGGAGGCCGAGACTGGCAACAAGCCAGAGTTGTCGACGTCGGGTGGAACATCTGATGCGCGCTTTATCAAAGACCATTGTCCTGTGGTCGAATTTGGTCTGGTTGGCCGAACAATGCACCAAGTCGACGAATGCGTGGAAGTAGCGCAGATTGAACAGCTCAAGGCGATCTACACACGCATCCTAGCGGATTACTTCGCCTGAAAAATGCAACGCACACTTGTTATAATGGTCAAGGAACCCCGACCGGGAAGGGTCAAAACGCGGCTGGGCCGTGATCTTGGAATTATAAGGGCTGCTTGGTGGTTCCGACATCAAACGAGCGCTTTGATCCGACGGCTGCGAGATCCACGTTGGCAAATTGTCCTTGCTGTTTCTCCTGACCGTGAAGGCGCAAACAGCCGGGTCTGGCCGCCTGACTTGCCTAAAAAGCCACAGGGACCCGGGGATTTGGGGCAGCGGATGACACGGATGCTGCAGTCGGCGCCCAAAGGACCGGTTTGTTTAATCGGCGCGGACATCCCCGGGGTCACACGCAAGCATATTTCGGCGGCATTCAGGTCGCTGGGGTCTGCGCAGATGGTCTTTGGGCCCGCATTCGATGGCGGCTATTGGCTTGTCGGGGCACAGCGATATTGCGCATTACCGAGGGATCTGTTCCGCAACGTGCGGTGGTCAACTGAAAACGCACTTATTGATACACTGGCGTCAGTAAAAAGTAGTCGAGTTGCTATGCTGGATGAATTACGCGACGTGGATACAGCGTCGGACTTGTCTAGTTAAAACGCGGTTGGGCTTTTTTGGTCATGACGCGGTCGTACACCCGTGCTAGGCCGAAAGTATGACTCGCATACCAACCAAGCAGGAGGTCCTAAACTGGATCTCGGCAAACCCCACCCTGACCTCAAAACGCGACATTGCCAAAGCCTTTGGCATCAAGGGCGCGGATCGGATTGATCTAAAGCGATTGCTCAAAGAGCTTGAGGCCGAAGGGCATCTGGAAAAGCGCAAGCGCAGCTATCGTGATCCGGATCGTTTGCCACCGGTCAGCGTTCTGCAGGTAAAGGCTCCGAATGCAGACGGTGACCTGTTTGCGCGCCCTTTGGAGTGGCATGGCGAAGGCGTTGAACCCATTGTGCTGATTGTTTCCCGGGCCAGCGACCCTGCTTTGGGAGAGGGTGACCGAATTCTGGCCCGTCTGACCGTAGTGCATGAGGAAGACCACAATTACGAAGCCCGACTTATCCGCCGCATCGGAACCAATCCGCGTAAGATCGTCGGTATCTTCCGTAAAGGGGCTGAAGGCGGACGGATCGTACCAATCGACAAGGCAGGCTCTACGGAATGGCTGGTTCACGACGGCGCTGTGCTGGGTGCAAAAGACGGTGAACTGGTCGAGGCTGAACAAGCCGGCCCAAAGAACCGCATGGGTCTGCCACGCGCACGTGTCGTTGAACGGTTGGGCGATCCTTCGGCGCCCAAGGCTGTGTCCTTGATTGCAATCCACCAGCATGGGATTCCGGATGATTTTCCCAACAAAGTGATAGAAGAAGCAGACAAGGCAAAACCAGTTGGTCTTAAGGGCCGTGAAGATCTGCGGGATTTGCCTTTGCTCACCATCGACCCCTCGGACGCGCGGGACCACGATGACGCTTGTTACGCCCACGCGGATGACGACCCCAAAAACCCCGAAGGACATGTCATCTGGGTGGCCATCGCAGATGTAGCCGCCTATGTACAACCCGGAAGCGCCCTGGATCGCGAAGCACGAAAGCGTGGGAACTCCAGCTATTTTCCCGACCGTGTCGTGCCAATGCTTCCTGACCGTCTATCTGGCGACCTTTGTTCCTTGCACGAGGGCGTTCCGCGAGCGTGTATTGCTGTTCGCATACAGATCGACGCAACCGGCAACAAAATTGGCCATCGCTTTGTACGAGGTCTGATGCGGTCTGCGGCCTCGCTGAACTACGCCGAGGTGCAAGAAGCAATTGATGGCAACACCAATGATCGCACAGGTCCTTTGTTGCAGCCGGTAATTGAACCGCTTTATGCTGCCTATGCCGCGCTGAAAAAGGCTCGTGCGGTTAGGCAACCACTGGAACTGGACCTCCCCGAGCGCAAGATAGTCCTTTCGAATAAGGGTGAAGTGGAAAGTGTGGCGTTTCGTGAGCGGCTTGATGCGCACAGGTTGATTGAAGAATTCATGATCCTTGCCAATGTTGCTGCTGCGGAAACCCTGATAGCAAAGCGTCGGCCTTTACTGTTTCGCGTACATGAAGAACCTGCGCCTGAAAAATTGGAAAGCTTGCGGGAAACCGCGCAGGCCGCTGGTTTGAATCTTGCGAAAGGGCAAGTTCTACAAACCCGCCATCTGAACGATTTGCTCAATGCCGCCGCCGGAACTGAAGATGCAGAGTTGATCAATCTGACCACCCTGCGATCAATGGCGCAAGCCTATTACAACCCCGAGAATTTCGGCCATTTCGGGCTGGCGCTTAGAAATTATGCGCATTTTACCTCGCCCATTCGCCGCTATGCGGATTTGGTCGTGCACCGTGCACTGATTTCTGCACATGGTTGGGGCAAGGATGGTCAGACTGAAGATGAAATTGACCGGCTTGAGGAAACTGCCACGCATATTTCGGATACCGAGCGTCGTTCGATGATGGCGGAACGCGATACAACCGACCGTTACTTGGCTGCCTATCTAAGTGAGAGGGTTGGCAACGAATTCACGGGCCGCATCAGCGGCATTGCCCGTTTTGGAGCTTTCGTAAAGATGGACGAAACCGGAGCTGACGGGTTGGTACCGGTACGTTCACTAGGGCGCGAGTTCTTTCATTTTGATCGCGAGGCGGGCACTTTGATGGGCTCCGATACGGGGCTATTGATCAGCATCGGGCAGCGCGTCACAGTTCGCTTGACCGAGGCGACGCCTGTGACCGGTGGGCTGGAGCTGGAGCTGTTATCAATAGAGGATAAAGCTGTGCTTCGCGGTGGGGGTTCCAAAGGGCGGTCGACCCGACGCAAGGCCGTCAGCGCAAAACGAAAAAAAGATAAGATTAAACGAAAAGTCGAACGCAAGCGCCGTCAAAGGTGATAGATAAGTGCGCGGGCAATCAACCAACCGTGTCGCGTTTCGTCGATTTGTTGGGGGTCGTCAAAAAGAATTGCACGATTACCGTCGATACGGTCCTCGCCGGGAAATGCGGCGGTAAATTCCGGCATCAGTCGGCTTTGACAATGCACGAAAAGGGCAAATGGCGCCCATCTGTGCTTGCCCAGCCGAATTGTCGATCCCTTGGGCGCAAGATATGCAGGTTGCCCCCAGCGCAACGCCTCTTGCAGAGGAAGAGCAGATGGAATGGATTGTGCCGTATCTAGAATTAATTCACGCAGTGAGAGAGCACCAGTACGAGTACTGACGGGAAAAGCGTCGAACGCGGCAGCGACGGAAGGATCGTCAAACGGTTTCATGACAAGGGAATTGCCTGCTGCATCCTATCTACATAGCTGTTTAGCAGCCTATCCTGTTTGATCCGACGTGTCAGTGACGTTTCTGCGGGCGTGGCGCGCATCGCGGCCAGCATCGGCCCAACACTCATGTCTGCCGATGTCGGTTTCTCTCCCAACAAGAATTGCGAATTGCGCAAAAACTCTGAGATTGCCCTCAGGTCACGTTCGATCCGATCTGTCCGCTCAGCCTTTGAAAACCGCGAAACCCCTTGAGCCTCAAGTCCTCTCAATACTGATTTGCGAATTGAATTACTCACCAGTTTCCGTAACATGGCGGGTATCTCAGTGAAAAAAGTCTCCCGCAGGATTGGCCAAACAGTGTCATTACCCCAACGATCAAGTACGATCTGAAAGTACAGATGCTCCTCTGCCATTCGAACCAACGCCCGAGACTGAGCCTTTTGAACATCCGTTAGACCATGGTCAAAATCTGCGCCCTGAGCCTCTAACCAATCGCGGATTTGGTCACTATCCGGAACCAACCGTTCAGGCGTTCGTAGGACCGGTAGTTTTCTGTGCGGCATCTTCCGAGGATCCAGCATGTCAGAGCGCTGCCAATCTTGGCCGCAATGTTGAAGCATCAATGCAGACTTAACGCAGAACGGGCTTGCACTGAACAAGCCAAAGGCGGGTGGGTAGGTCAGAAGTGTCAGCATCGAGTGCTCCAGTTTTGGTGATGACAAGGGGATAAGCTGGACTAATGACAATTTCTGTCACTAGGCGTAGGCTGTTTTATGTTATGTCCCGCACCGCACGCCTGTTTCAGCTTATGCAAGCTCTGCGCTCTGGCCCGCCGCCGAAGACCTCTGCGCAATTAGCGCAAGATCTTGGTGTTTCAGCGCGCACAGTGCATCGAGACGTCGATACACTGCGTGGATTGGGAGCAGTGATCGATGGTGAGGCCGGGTTTGGGTTTACCTTGATCGAAGACGCAACGCTGCCGCCATTGGGTTTCACTGACGACGAATTGGAAGCGCTGGTTCTGGGCTTACGAGAAGTTCAGTTGATTGGAGATCCGGCCCTATCTGAAGCGGCCAGTACAGCGTTGGGTAAATTGCAAGGACGGTTGCCGCAGCGACAATCGCACCGGCTCAGCCATGCGGTGTTAACTGCGACGCGTTTTGAACGGCCTGCCGTGCCGGGAATCGAAGTCTCTGAATTACGGCAGGCAACATGGGACGAACGCGCCGTGGATTTCGCTTACACCGATGAAAAGGGTGATAAAACACATCGTCGGGTTAACCCGCTAAGCATCGTCTACATGGATCGCGCCAGCATGCTGGTAAGTTGGTGTCATTTGCGCAAAGATTTTAGGGTCTTTCGTTTGGATCGGATGCGCGAAATGTCTGTTACAGACCAGAGTTTCCGGCCAAACCGTGTTCCGTTGCTACGCGCTGCGCTAGTGCGTGTTCGAGCAGACCGCGAAAGAAAAGAGCAAGAAAATTAGATCTGAGGATTTTGCGAAACTTCAGTTTTGCGCTATGCTGAGGCTGAGCAGTAATCAGGAAAAATCGGAATGCATAAATGCGTAGGTGGCATAATGACCGCCGCATTGTGGGCATCCATCGTGCAGGCGGAAACAACAGAAAACGTGAAATGGCGGGTTCCCAAAGGGTTAGATACAGCGTTCCATTTGGCTTCGGCCGATGTGACAGTTTCCATCCGGCCGGTTGTAAGGCCATCGGAAAAGGTGCAACGCGTGTCGACTAAGGGAAATGCTAGATTTCAGGCTTGGCTGGGTGCCTTCAGGCAAAGGGCATTAGACCAGGGCGTTTCATCATACACTCTGGATAGTGCGTTGGCAGGCTTAACTTATGACACAGACGTTATCCGCCGGGATCGAAATCAGGCTGAGTTTTCCAAGACAATCTGGGAATATCTGGACTCGGCAGTATCAGACAGGCGCGTGGTCGACGGGCGTGCCGTGCTCGAAAAGTATGGAAATGCGTTAGAACGTATTGAAACAAAGTACGGCGTAGAAAAAGAGATCGTGGTTGCGATTTGGGGGCTCGAGACTTCGTTCGGAAGCTTTCGCGGTAACAACCAGACTATTCAATCTTTGGCCACCCTGGCCTTTGACGCAAGGCGGTCCAAGTTTTTTGAAACGCAGCTGATCGCAGCACTCCAGATTGTTCACTCGGGTGACGTCAGCCCGTCCAAGATGATCGGCAGCTGGGCCGGTGCCATGGGGCATACGCAATTCATGCCGACATCCTATCTGGAATATGCGGTGGATTTCGATGGCGATGGACGGCGAGACATATGGTCGGATGATCCAACGGATGCGTTGGCATCTGCCGCGGCTTATCTTTCGCGACATGGTTGGACGATGGGTCAACCTTGGGGTGTCGAGGTTCAACTGCCAGACGGTTTTGACTATTCCACCGCAAGGCGGGACTTCACTCAGATGCCGTCAGATTGGGCCGAGCGTGGGGTCGTTGGGCGAAATGGCAAACCCGTTCCGGACTATGGGCGTGCAGCGATTCTTCTGCCGGCCGGCGGCAAAGGGGTATCGTTAATGATCTTTGACAACTTCAATGTGATCGAAGCCTATAACGGTGCCGACGCCTATGTCATCGGAGTTGGTCATCTGTCCGATAGATTGGCGGGTGGTAGACCTTTTGACGCCTCTTGGCCAAGGGGCGACCGGGCGCTTAGTTTTACTGAGCGCAAAGAGTTACAAGAGCGTTTGACCCAAGCTGGTTTTGATACGCAAGGGATTGACGGACTGACTGGACCAAACACGGTTAATGCCGTTCGCGCATTTCAATTGGCGCAAGGTTTTTTACCGGATGGATACCCGACTCTGAAGCTATTGGAAGCATTGCGTTAAACGAACAAATCCGCCCATCACCTCAGGAGAAGGGATAAGAAAACGCGGGGTTTTTTAAGCCGCGTTTTTTCGTGATTTATGCACTTTCAGACGAGTTCTTCGATTGCGTTCATGACACGTTCAGCATCGCCAAAATTAACCGGTGAAAAGCCGCCAAAATCGTTGTCCCAGTATTTTCCGCTGTCATTGGCAAAGTCCTGGTCCAGTGCGAGGCGGCAAAGAATGTCTACCCCAATCTGCAAGTCGTTGCCGGCCACGCCGAAGCCTTCTTTGACCATCTTGGACGCAAGAAGTGAACCGGGATTGACGGCGATGATTACGGGACCTTCAGCAAGGCGACCGGCCAATTCATGCGACCAAATGGTGATTGCGCGCTTGCTCTGGGCATAGGCGGCCATGTCGCCCAAACGGGATTGACCTTTTAAGGCTGCGATGTCGACAGGTGCTTGGGCCGCTGATGACAGATTGAGGATTCTGCCTGCCTTTGGGATAATTGGCAGCAACGCTTTCGTCAAAACGTACGGTGCCAGTGTGTTCACAACAAATCGAACATCCTGCCCGTTCGGCAAAACCGGGTCTCCAATTTTAAAGACACCCGCGTTGTTAATAAGAACATCAATACAATCATGGTCGGTACGTATCGACATCGCCAAGTCATATGCTTCTTGCAAAGACGATAGATCCGCCCTGTAAGTTGATATGCCCTGACCAATTTCAGAAGCGGCAGATGCGAGCTTGGCCACGCTGCGCCCATGCAAAATGACGTGGTGTCCACGATTGGCCAGAGTTTTTGCCGTCATCAGACCTATTCCGTCCGTAGCTCCGGTAACCAGTATTGTTTTAGTCATTGCGGTGTTCCTTGCGTTGGAAACTCTGTCAGTACTTCATCTGCCAGACGTTTCATGGTGTCTTCGACATCGCCGCCATTAAACCGGAGGTTCAGGGCCACATGGTTGATCCCGCAGTCTTGCAGATCGCGCAGGTAGGATTTCAAAAATTTGGTGCCCGACCGAAAGCCGAGATGAATTGGGCTGGGATCGGCCGAGGTATCTGCAACAAGGTCAATGTACAGCGATTGCATAACCGGTTTTGGAGGTTTGCCAATTGCTGAAGATTGTGCCCGATAGTTTTCGACAAGCTGCGCTTGCGCTTTGGCATCGCGCGGATATGTCATCCAACCATCGCCATGAGCAGATATCCAATCCTTGGTTTGTTGGCTGCCGCCGGTGATCAGAATCGGAAAGTGGCTGGCCACAGGTTTGGGCAACATATCGAGCCGCCCATTCAGTTCTCCGTGGTTATTGGAAAAATCGGGATACTCAGTCGCCATTTTACGAATGTATTCCAGGCTTTCGCGGAACCGAGCTCCTCTGTCAGAATAGGTCATACCCAGCGCCGGGTATTCTTCGGGCCGATCTCCGGACGCGACACCCAACAGCAATCGCCCGCCGGAAAGTTGGTCCGCCGAAGCTGCGGCCTTCGCAACATGCGCTGGATGGCGCAGTGGCAAAACGATGCTGGCCACGCCCAGCGCAATTTCCTTTGTCAGCCCGGCGAGCAATCCGAGATAGACAAATGGGTCGTATATTTGCCCGGCATCGCCAAAGTTAGGAACGTTAAACGGAACGTCCCTTAACCAAAGTGCTGCGAAACCGAGTTTGTCCGCCAGTTGCGCTCTTTCCGTATGGCGAGACATGTCGGGAACCGCGTTGTGATGGTGAGCCTCCAGAGGGGCGACCAAACCAATACTCAACGCATCAGGTCGAAAGACCGAATTGTAACCCCGGTTCAGTTTAGGGAATTCAGCGATCACGTTTCCGTCTGGCATTGCAACCTCTATTTGCGTGGAGTGTCTATCAGTAACGGATCAGGGTGCGGCTTTCGATGCTCTTGCGTGGGATGGTCAAAGACGGGTCTTCAATCAAATCAAGCGCGCTGTGTCCGATGGAGGGTTTGCCATGGTTGTCGTAGATGTTGAATATGGCAACTTCGTTCGGGGTCATTCGAGATTGATAGACCCATTCATGATCCGGATTGGCCACCAAACCCATGATATGCCCCTTGCGATCGGGATAAACCAAATCGATCTGCAGCCAGTCGGTTTCAGCCACCGTTGAGGGTCGTACAAACCCAAGCGGGGCCGAATTGATTGGGTTTTGAATCGGACGCCACACGTTAACAAAGGCGTAATGCCCCTTTTCCCAAACAGCAGCCTTTTTTTCTCCCAAGACATCAATCAACCGCTGTTTTGCCCCTTGAGGGCTGTAATCGCTGTGCACATTACGAGCCGGTTTCCTGTTTGAATTCGGATCGTCAACGCGCACAGTGTGATCAAAAACCACCACTTCTTTGGCACCTAGATTTCTGGACAGAAGTGTATCGAGTTCCTGATCGTAAACGCGATGCCATTCGTCATCTTGTTCAAATGAATGCACTTCGGAAGCCGAAGTAACAAACCCAATGCTGTCGTCCGAAAAACTGACAGAAGTCTCTGCGCGAACGTCGTACAAGTTAACTTCTGTTACCGCATGAGGAGGAGAGATGATCTTTCCCTGAACCCCACCAGCGTCGATGTGATACGCTTGGCGCTGATCTGCAATAACGTGATAATTTACAATTGCTTTACGTGGCATTGGTCTACTCTTTGAGCTGGGTCAGTTCGTTTTGGAATGAATTTCCTAGCTAAGATCGTCATTGCCATCGATGACGAAGTGATAGCTTTCTGAACTGCAGTCCGCGCCTCAAGATGAGGTTTGTATTCGGGATCATTCATGAAGCTCATCGCCGCCTCTTTCGAGGGCCATTCAAGTATGATCCGTAAAGCAGCAGGCTGAGACGGGCCTTCAACCTGAGTGTGGGTTGCAGTTCAGGCAAGATATTTGCCGCCATGCTTTGCAACCAGTTTATTCGCCGTTGGAAGATAATCTGGGATCCAGTCTTCGTTGGTTGGTGTGACAGCAAGTACGGAATAGTAGGCCATTTGTTTTGGCTCCAAGGTTGGTTTCTTCGTTCAGTTCCTATTTGCAGGATTGTTTTTTCGAAATAAACGGGTCGATATTGATATCAGAATTCGGATTTTGGATATAATATGGACACGGATACCCTTCGCCTTTTTGTGCTTGCAGCAGAAAGGCTGAATATTAGCGCCGCTGGCCGAGAACTTGGCCTCGCGCCTTCTGTCGCAAGCGCTTGGATGGCGAAATTAGAGAAAAGTATCGGTGCCGATTTGATGCACCGCACGACTCGTAAAGTGGCGCTATCCACAGAAGGCGCAGAGTTCTTGCCATATGCTCAGGAAATTATTGCCCGGGAAAACGCTGCGCGTGCCGCTTTGGGTCAAGGAACCGCCTGCGTTTCGGGCACGCTTAGGTTCACGGCACCAAGTACTTTCGCGCAACTTTACATTGCGCCAATCTTGCCGGTATTCATGGCAGAGCAACCTGATTTGACGCTTGACCTGAGGCTTTCGGACCAGCAGTTCAACCTAATCGAAGGCAGCTTCGATCTTGCTCTTCGTAACGCTGTTCTAGAGGATTCCAGTTTTCGTGGCCGTAAACTTGCTGACGATACACGTGTACTATGTGCTTCGCCAGAATACCTTGAAAGGCATGGAAGACCTGAGGCCCCAGACGATTTAAACAACCATCAGTTTATTGCGTTCGGCAACACCAACGAAATCAGGCTAATTGGCCGGAATGGTGGCGAGCATCTGATTGCGCCCCGGCGAGCGAAATGTCGATTGATTTTGGATGATGGTCGTAGCCATAAATTGGCGACTTTGGCTGGGGCGGGCATTTCAGCAAACTCACTTTGGAGTGTACACAACGAGCTTTCGTCGGGTGTGCTTGTTCGAGTGCTGCCAGACTACAAGATCGCCGAGGAAACAGTTCTGAGGCTGATTTATCCTCAGTCCAATGTGTTGTCGGCCAAGGTCCGGGTTTTCATGGATTTCTTGCTCGAAAGGATTGGTAAAAGGCCTCCTTGGTTGCGTTCCTGAGCATTTCTTGCTCCGGGAAGTTAGAAGTGATCGTAATTGAAAGGGCTATAATTACCGCTGTTGCGATCACGGAAGGGCGGTCCCAGAAAACCGCCCTGCGTGACCAGAAAAGTAAATTTTAACCCTTACGAAGCTGCCTTCATCAGTCCTTTTTCGATGATGTCGGCCTGCGCCTCATCCAAAGACTTATGGATGCGTACGAACATCTCATCGATGTCATCGGTTGTAAGGATCAATGGTGGTGAGATGATCATACGGTCACCTACGTGGCGCATTATCAGGTTATTCGCGAAACACCGATCGCGGCAGACATAGCCTACAGTGCCGGGATCGGACGCGAACTTGGCGCGGCTCGCTTTGTCGGGGGTAAGCGCAATTGACGCCATCATGCCGACGATCTTAGCCTCTCCTACCAGCGGATGATCTGCCAATGCTTCCCACTTTTTCTTCAGATAGGGGGCGGCGACATCGCGTACGTGATCCACGATTTTTTCTTCTTCTAGGATACGCAGGTTTTCCAAGGCGACCGCAGCCGCGACCGGGTGGCCGGAATAAGTGTAGCCGTGATTGAATTCCGTTCCGCCGATCACTTCTGCAATCTCGTCACTGACGATCGAACCACCGATTGGGGCGTATCCCGAACTCAGGCCTTTGGCGATCGTCATGATATCGGGCCTAATTCCAACTGTCTGGGAACCAAACCAATTTCCTGTCCGGCCAAATCCGCAAATAACCTCATCCGCAATCAGAAGGATGTCATACTTGTCGCAAATGCGTTGGATTTCTGGCCAGTAAGAATCAGGGGCAACAATAACGCCACCGGCGCCTTGTACGGGTTCCGCGATAAACGCGGCAACGCGGTCTTCGCCCAGTTCCAGTATGGCCTCTTCCAGTTCACGAGCGCGCGCCAGACCGAACTCTTCGGGTTGCGAGTCGCCGCCTTCTGCCCACCAGTTTGGTTGATTGATGTGGTGGATGTTGGGAATCGGGATGCCGCCCTGAGCATGCATTCCAGCCATACCGCCCAAAGACGCCGACCCAACGGATGATCCGTGATAGGCATTCTTGCGGCTAATGATGATGTTCTTTTCCGGCTGACCTTTTTCAGCCCAGTAGGTACGGACCAATCGAATGTTGGTGTCGTTCGCTTCGGACCCGCCCGCAGCAAAAAACACATGGTTCAAATCACCGGGTGCCAACTCCGCTAACTTCGCGGCCAGCGCTATTGCGGGCACGTGAGTCGTTTTAAAAAACGTGTTGTAGTAGGGAAGTTCCCGCATCTGCCGTGCAGCTGCTTCGGCCAATTCGTCCCGGCCGTAGCCGATATTGACACACCACAGCCCGGCCATTGCATCGAGGATTTCCTCACCGTCGCTGTCAGTCAGGTAGATGCCTTTTGCCCTGGTGATGACGCGCGCGCCTTCTTTCCCCAGCGAGTTATTAGCCGAGAACGGGTGTATGTGATGCGCCGAATCCAGGGCCTGTAGTTCGGCAGTCGGCATGTGATTGGTAATGGTCGACATCAAAGAATCTCCTGCAAGAGCGTTCGGGGCTAGAATATGATCAAATTAATTGCTGTCAATCGAATCGCATTCTAAGTGCGGGTCGCCAGAGCGCCAGATATCAAATCCATGCCTTGTTCGACGTCTTGCGCCGTGGCCAACGCGGCCTTTTCTGAGTCCCGGTTACGAAGTGCCGAGATGATATCCTTGTGCCTGTCCGGCAAACTTTGGGTGCCGAATCGGCCGCAGACAACGCGTAAAGACGGCCCGAATCTCAGCCACAAACGCTCAGCCAAATCGGACAAGATCGGCGCGTCGGCAAAGGAGTAAAGGGTTTCATGAAAGGCGTGGTTCAAACGCAGGTAGCCGCCCACGTCCCCTTCCGAAATGGTGCGATCCAATTGCTTGTCCAACTGCTCCAACCGATCGATGTTCGCCTCGTTGAGATTTGCGGTAGCTCGCTTGGAAAGCTCTGATTCTATGGCCTTTCTTGCAAATATCAACTCTTGCACATGAACGTCCGACAGCAGCGGAACGCTGACTCTGCGGTTGCCTTGAAACACCAACGCGCCGTCCGAGATTAACCTGCGGATGGCTTCGCGGACCGGTGTCATGCCGACGCCCAGCGAATCACTCAGGCCCTGAATTGTAACGGGCTGACCTGGAACAAGATCGCCAAACAGAATCTGTGCCTTGAGGGTTTGGTATACCTGCTCGTGCGCGGGTTGTTTCTCATTATTCATCTGAGCTGTGGTTGCCTTATTTTTGATCAAATCCAATTGGTTCATCCCGGTTCAGGCCCCTGTGACTTGTCAACAATGAAGCCCCATGAAACCATAAGCTCGATCTCGGAAAAACGCAAAACTTGATCAAATCCTAAAAAACGGGAAAATACCCGTACATCTACAGGGAGAAGACAATGAAACTAAAAGCGCTGACGATGACAGCGATCATGGCACTGGGGACTTCGGCGGCTCTCGCTGAAGAAGTGCGGGTCTACAATTGGTCGGATTACATCGATGAAAGCTTGCTAAGCAAGTTTGAAGAAGAAACAGGATTGACCCTGATCTATGACGTTTTTGACAGTAACGAGGTTCTGGAAACCAAAATGCTGGCAGGCGGTTCTGGCTACGACGTTGTGGTTCCGTCGGGCACGTTTTTGCAACGTCAGATCCAGGCCGGAGCATTTCAGGAACTGGACATGTCACAGTTGTCTAATGCAGGCAACCTTTGGGATGTCATTCAAGAACGTACGGCCGGGTATGACCCAAATAACGCTTATTCGATCAACTACATGTGGGGCACCACTGGCATTGGTGTGAACGTCGGAAAGGTGAAGGAAGTGCTGGGTGATGACGTTGCACTGAACAGCATGGACTTAGTGCTGAAGCCCGAGAATATGGAGAAGCTCGCGTCTTGCGGCGTGCATTTCCTTGATGCGCCTTCGGAGATAATTCCGATGGTTTTGCAATACATCGGCGAAGATCCTGACAGCCACGACACTGACGTGATTGGCAAGACAGAAGAGATTCTGGTTAGTGTGCGTCCTCATATTCAAAAGTTTCACAGCTCAGAATACATCAACGCGCTCGCAAACGGCGATATCTGTATTGCTGTAGGTTGGTCAGGTGACATTTTGCAAGCACGCGACCGTGCTGCCGAAGCTGAAAACGGGGTCGAGATCGAATACCATCCTTTTGCCGAAGGGTCATTGATGTGGTTCGACCAGATGGCGATCCCTGCTGATGCACCGAATCCCGAAGGCGCACACAAGTTCCTGAACTTTATTCTGGACGCCAACAACATGGCGACGGCTTCTAACTATGTGTACTATGCAAACGGCAACGAAGCCTCTCAAGAATTTCTGGAAGAGGACGTAATTGGCGATCCGGCGATTTATCCGGATGATAGTACAATGCAGAACTTGTATATCACGACGCCCTATCCAGCAAAAACCCAGCGCGTTGTTACGCGTCTTTGGACCAAGATAAAATCGGGCACCTGATCCGATTTTCCAGGCAAGGCGTTATGCGCGCCTTGCCCTTTCTCCAGACCGACGAACGGGGGCCGTTTTGAACTCTAGCGTCTTTGCGCCGTGGGATGATCCACAGGCGAAACCTTTGATCCAATTCCAGAATGTCACCAAAAGGTTTGGTGAGTTTACGGCTATCGACAATCTGTCTCTGGATATTTTTGAAAAAGAATTCTTTGCTTTGTTGGGCCCGTCGGGCTGTGGCAAAACCACAATGATGCGGATGTTGGCCGGTTTCGAAACCCCAACAGATGGGCACATCTTGTTGGGCGGGCAGGACATTGATCCGATCCCGCCCAACAAGCGTGCTGTCAACATGATGTTCCAGTCTTACGCGTTGTTTCCGCATCTCAGCGTTTGGGACAACATCGCCTTTGGTTTGCGCAGGAACAACGTGCCCAAGCACGATTTGGAAGATCGTGTCGAAGAGATGTTGCGGCTGACCCGATTGGAACAGTTTGCAAGACGGAAGCCGCATCAAATTTCCGGCGGCCAACGTCAGCGGGTGGCGTTGGCGAGGTCCCTAGCCAAAGCCCCTAAATTGCTACTGCTGGACGAGCCTCTGGGCGCGTTGGACAAAAAACTGCGCCAGGATACGCAGTTTGAATTGATGGATATTCAAGAAAAAACCGGCACCACTTTTGTGATCGTTACCCACGATCAGGAAGAAGCCATGACTGTTGCCAGTCGTGTGGCTGTAATGGATCAAGGCAAGTTGATGCAGGTGGCCACACCGGATCGAATATACGAAACACCAGCTTCGGTTTATGTGGCTGACTTTATTGGTGACGTAAACATTATACCGGGACGCGCCACCGCGAACGGGGATGACGCCTACCAAATCGATTGGGCCGAAGGGCAGGCGCCGATTACTGCAACCTCAGCTACGTCGTTCAGTAATGGGCAAACTTGTCATCTGGCGATCCGGCCAGAAAAGGTGACGATCTCGGCGGAACGCCCCGCAGAAGCAGTTAACGCGATTCAGGGTAAGGTGCATGACATTGCATATTTAGGGAACCTATCCACCTATCACGTCCAGTTGCCGAATGGCACGATAATTAAGGCGCAGACGGCCAACACACGTCGAATTTCGCGGCGCTCATTTTCTTGGGAAGACCCGGTTTGGTTGTCTTGGACAGCCACTGCCGCGGTTCTGTTGACCAGCTGATGCGGCGCGCTTTTCTGATAGCAGTACCTTATGTATGGTTGCTGGCACTGTTCTTGGTGCCCTTCTTCATCGTATTAAAGATTTCTTTGTCGGACACCGAACTCGCTATTCCTCCTTACACTCCTACGCTTGACCTGAGCCAAGGATGGGCAGGGATCAAAGAGTTTTTCAGCCAGTTGGACTTTGAAAACTTCGTCTGGTTGACCGAGGATGATCTGTACTGGAAAGCCTACTTATCAAGCGTCAAGATTGCGCTGATTTCAACGTTTTTCACGCTGTTGGTCGGCTATCCGATTGCGTATGGAATGGCCCGGGCGCCGCAAGAATGGCGGCCGACATTGATGATGCTGGTGATTCTACCTTTTTGGACATCATTTCTGATCCGGGTTTATGCGTGGATGGGTATTCTCAGCAACGAAGGCTACCTGAACCAGTTGCTGCTTTGGACCGGTATCATCTCGACCCCATTGACCATTTTGAACACCAATACCGCGGTATATATCGGGATCGTCTACACCTATCTTCCATTTATGATCCTACCAATTTACTCGGCGCTCGAAAGGTTGGATGGGTCGTTGATCGAGGCTGCCGAAGATTTGGGGTGCTCTCGCATACAGGCGTTCTGGCTTATCACCGTGCCGCTTTCGCGACCCGGAATTATTGCAGGATGCTTTTTGGTGATGATCCCAGTCATTGGTGAATTTGTTATCCCGTCGCTGTTGGGTGGGTCCGGCACGCTGATGATAGGCAAAGTTTTATGGGAGGAGTTCTTCTCGAATCGAGACTGGCCAGTAGCCAGTGCTGTAGCAGTCGTCCTTCTGCTAATTCTGGTTATTCCGATCGTGTTGTTCCAGCGAAACCAGCAAAAGCAGACGGAGGCAGAACAATGACCAAGTTAAGCTGGTTCAATACTGTATCCCTGACGCTGGGGTTTGCTTTCTTATACATTCCGATGATCATCCTGATTATCTTCAGCTTCAACGAAAGTAAGTTGGTGACGGTTTGGGCTGGGTTCTCGACTAAATGGTACCGGGAACTGGCTCAGAACGAGGCTTTTTTGGATGCCGCTTGGGTCACTTTGCGAGTCGCGGTATTTTCCTCGACCTTGGCGACAGCCCTTGGCACAGCCGCAGCATACGTCCTGGTGCGCGGGGGTCGATTTTTTGGTCGCACCTTGTTTTCAGGTATGATCTACGCGCCATTGGTGATGCCCGAAGTGATAACTGGCCTTTCGCTTTTGCTGCTTTTTATCGGCATTGGTTTGGATCGGGGTATCTTGACCATTGTACTAGCACATACGACATTTTCGATGTGTTTTGTTTCCGTGGTCGTATCTTCGCGATTGGTTACATTCGATCGCTCGTTGGAAGAGGCAGCTTTGGATCTGGGGTGTTCACCCGCTCAGGCTTTTCGGCTGGTTACGCTTCCAATCATAGCGCCAGCGGTGATATCGGGATGGTTGCTTGCCTTTACGCTTTCGCTGGACGATTTGGTGATCGCTTCATTCACTTCGGGCCCGTCAGCAACGACGCTTCCAATTAAAATATTCTCGGCAGTACGCCTCGGTGTAAGCCCCGAGATCAACGCGCTTTCAACGCTTATGATTGCCGTTGTCACTATTGGGGTAGTTACAGCTTCACTTGTGACGAAACGTGCGATGATGCGGCAACGGCAGGATGAATTGGCTGCCGCGCGTGTGGAATGAAGCGCATCTTCCCAAACTATAGCTATGGTCCTGGACCAAGACAAAACTGTTGGTGGGATGAGACGACTCAAGCACCGGATTGGCCCATCCAAAGTGGCGAATTAGACGCTGAAGTCGCAGTCATCGGCGGCGGATTCACAGGTCTGTCCGCAGCCTTGCATCTGGCCGAAGAAGGCAAATCCGTTGTTGTGCTTGAGGCCGAGACACCCGGTTGGGGCGCCTCCGGTCGAAATGGAGGGTTTTGTTGTCTGGGGGGGTCCAAGCTGAAGCCCGAGACTTTGGTAAAACGGTACGGAGAGGTTGCGGCGCAGGCATATGAGCAGGCGGAAGTCGATGCAGTCGACCTGGTTGCCGAGTTGCTGGCGCGGTATCGGATTGAAGCCGACACCCATTCCAAAGGTGAAACGGTGCTTGCCCATTCTGCGAAGGCAATGAAAAAGCTGCGGCAGAAAGGTGAAGCAGGCGGTGTATTGCATGAAGCAGACGATTTGCCGGCGCTAGGGCTGGGTGGCACTTTTTTTGGGGGGTATACCACTCCGGTCGGGTTTGGGCTGAACCCCAGAAAGTACCTTTTTGGTTTGGCGGCGGCGGCGCGTGATCAGGGTGCGGAACTATTTCAACGCAGTGCTGCGTTGGACGTTCGAAAGACTGCCGTCGGGTATCAACTTTCCACACCATTGGGCAGCGTGCGTGCGGAGAAGGTTTTGTTTTGCACAAACGGTTATTCCAGTGAAGACTTTCCACTTTGGATGGCGGGCCGATACATGCCTGCGCAATCAACGGTTCTCGTAACGCGTCCTCTGACGGACGTTGAATTACAGGCACAGGGCTGGTCTTCGAACCAGATATGCTATGACACACGGCACCTTCTGCACTACTTTCGCCTGATGCCAGACAAACGATTTCTCTTTGGTATGCGAGGCGGGCTGATATCTTCCCCAAAGGCCGAGGCGAAAATTCGCAAAAAGGTGCTCCGGAATTTTCATGTTATGTTTCCGGCTTGGTCGCAGGTAGAAGTCACGAATGTCTGGTCGGGGTTCGTATGTCTTGCCTGGGACTTGTTACCATTTGTGGGCGCCGTTCCTGATCAACCCGGATGCTTTGCGGGTTTTGCTTACCACGGCAACGGCGTTGCGATGGGGTCGTATTGCGGTCAGGCACTCGCCCGATTAGCTATGCAGCAACCAGCGGAAATTCCCCTGCCGATTTCCACCCCTCCTCGGCGGTTTCCACTGGGTCGTTGGCGCCGCGCTTTGATGCCGCCAGCCTACGCGTTGATGGCGTTGGCTGATCTCTGAAAGATTAGAGTGTCGCTATTTCCAGATCGAATCCAGCCGAGTAATCCAAAGCTCCGTTTTCAATTCGCCAAAGGCAATAGGCCGCCATGCGCCAAGCAAACCAAGCACGCAGTGCGTTGTAGCGCTCGGTAATTTTTGGCTGTCCGTAAGCAGTTAGGAACCTGTCTGTTTCTGCCGTGGTTAGTGGTGCGCCACGGTAGATGTATTGCATGGCAGGGGATAAAAAAATTGCCAAATCCTCGCAAGGGTCGCCCCAGGCCGGGCATTGCCAATCGATTAGAGTCAATCCTGATGAAGATACCAGAATATTGCCCGGAACCGGATCGCCGTGAATCAAGCGAGTATCACGGGTCGGGGCAATATAAGTTTTGGGTTTGTAACGGTCCATGCGGCTTTTGGAGTTCGTTCGACATTTCGCCAAGATACGCAAAGCGTTCGCTTCAAGATCACCAGTGCCGTTACACCCTGCAGGCGCATCTAATTTTATCTTGGATTCGTGTAGTGTACGTAGAAGTTGAGCAACTTTCTGAACACCTTCTTGCCAAGGTGTACCAGGTGCATGGTCGTAGAGCACCCAATTGGAACTCTCGAATGCTCCTGTCGCCCTTATTTTGGGGACAAACCCAGTACACTTGAGTGCCTGTAAAGTTTTTGCCTCAGATTCTGCGTCGTTCCGGAAAAGTGGATTGTCAAAAGGGGCGCGGTACAGTTTCAGAACCGCATTATTGTCACCGCCCAAAACTTTCCAAACCCGATTAGTGCGTCCGCCGAAAAGTGTTTCGAATCTTACCAGCGATGAGACAAGCCCTTGTGCCTCCAATTGCGCCACCAAGTTGGCCGGGGGGAAAAGTGGATCAGTCAGGTTGGTACCAGGTCATTGGGCGAGTCGCGGATACCCAAGCAATGGACCGCCCAGACCGCCAGATCAAGCGCCCTTGCGAATGCTCGTGATCGAGTCCGCTAAAACAATCGCACCGCTGTCCAGTTTTAAAGCGACCTCGCCATCATGCATTTGTGCTTCCACTACCCTATTGTAAACCGCTGCCGGATTGTTCGAAATTTTGTCGCGACCCTTGTAGCTTTCCAACGTTGCCGAATAGACACCTTGGGGCAACTCCTCACCTTCACTGTCTTCGCCTGCCCAAGAATACTCGACATCTTCTACGGGTACAGGAACGCGAGCGACCACAACGCCGTCAGCGTCACGGAAAATCAGTTCCGCCCTGTCAGCATGTGGTTCTGCGTGCGTTTCAATTGCCACTGGTTCACCATCGTATCGAAAGGCGGTTGCTGCATGTACTTCAGTGCCGACCCAGTTGGACATCTTATCCAACTGGCTTCCACTAAGGGCGACAGCAAGCCCGGATAACAGCTCGTTAGCTTGCACCTGTTGTTCGACCATTGAAAACTGGGCCAACTGCGACGCATATTCTGCGGAATCCAATGGTTTTAATGGGTCCTGATAGCGCGCCTGAGTGGTCAACATCTTTATGAAAGTCTCGAAATCAGAGGTCAGTATCGATGCGCGCGGCTTGGAGTTGTTTTCTACAGCCGGTGTGGATTGAGACGGGAAATTTACTGATGTAGTCATGGATCAAAGCCTTAGATCAAGGCCGCGTTCAAGGCCTGCTGGTGTGGGTCGCGGTGCGGGTTCGGCCAAGTCTTCTGAATCGGCGGCATCAAAAAGAGCCTGCTGAGGTGAATCATTTGCATCTTGGTGAGAGCCCCAGGCCATGCTGAGGTCAAAGGAAAGGTCACCCAATCCCAGTTTCTGAAACTCGGCCGACAGAACGCCAATATGCCGTCGCATCAAGTCCAGCGTTTCCGGCCTTTCTGCCGAGATCATCAGATAAAAGCCGTCCTCCCGACCGCCCATGGATATCGAGACACGTCCCAACTCTTCGGGATTGAGGGCGATTTCGACGTTTCCAGAGCCGGGTTTTGTTGTCACGACAGCGGCTATTTGTCCCGCGACGGCCCGCGCCGTTTCAGGACGCGTAAATACGGTCGCAGGTAGGGTTGAGCTATCGCGGATAACCGAAGAACTTGGCCCGTCTCGAACCGTGGAAACAGTGCCGAGGTCACTGTCGAACATCGACTCGCCCAACTCTGTTGTCGGGTCCTGCGTAGGCGTAAATATCAAAGGCGTGGTGTTAACAGCAGGGGCTGAGAATGGGGCCACGTAATTGACCGCGCGGGCTTGAGGGTTCGAATTCATCGGCGCCTGATCGAGCTTTTCCGGAATGTCCGTCGGAAATTTGTCCTGTTTTGGGATTTCACCCGTCTCGCGCAAAATGGCGGCCTTGTGCGCAATCTCAATGGTGTTGATTCGATGGACATTCGGTGCGCTGTTGTTCTGAACAGGCAATTCGGCAGACCGATTAATACTTCTGAACTGAGGATCGTTGGCTCTACCGCCCGAAGCAATGGCTTCCGTCTCTGGATTATTCTCAAACAGTTCAGTCGTCTTAGACGTCACTTGTTCGATTGCGACGGCACTGTGCGTTGGTACCTTGGTGCCAGATTCTGCCGAAGGCTCCTGCGTTTCGGCCGAGGCTGTTGGACGAATCGGTTCTGCGTCGATTGCCAACGGCGCTCCGACCATCGGCACCTCGCCATCCAGATCGGGCAGCTCCGCTTCGACGTTTTCGGCTTCGATTTCTTCAGCCGTCGATGCCGAAATCTCAGTTTCGTCTTGGGTGGCTTGGTCCACCGGGGCGAACAGGTTCAATATCTCGAGGAAATCGGAACCTTCCTGTCCTTCCGGTTGGTCAGCCTGGGGTGCGCCAGCAGAAGTGCCAGCCGGGATTGAGGCCATAATGTTCATCAGCGGGTTGGGCATTTTGCTCCGGGCTCCGTTTGTATGCCGGATATCTGCCCCCAAGGAGGTTACATTTTTTTTAACCGCTTTCAGGTCTGCTTGAGAAAGTTAGAAACAAATTTCGGAGAACCCGATGAATATTCTTCCAATTGGCTCTGAGGGGCAGGTCCCTGCGAAAGCCTCACGCATTGCCGTCGTCGATTGCGCAGCTTGACCTCGACCGGCAGGTAGCCATTTTTCAGGATAGGCTATCACGGGTCACAGGTTCCGACGAAATGTCTCAATTTACGGATCCTGAAGTGGTTGCCAAACTTACTGACACATATTTGGCGCGAAATCAGATTGCGCAGATTCAAGCGACTATTTCACCAGCGCAAACTGCCCTCATTCTATTGGGTGGTTGAAATCTTGTAATTCCGCGGCGCTTTTCAATCTCAAGTGTCTAGAAAAAAACCATGTTTGGAGACGCCTGAGATTGAAATCTAGCTGCTAAGCTATCGTCTGGTTGGCTGAGCAAAATCAAGCCGCTGAGGTTCAGCGGCGTGCGATAGGGTCTTCGACGGCCTGCAATGCGTAAGCAGTTACTGGTTGCGATACGTTGTGAAGCTTGATTTGCCCTAGCGGGATCGCTTGATTGCAGACCGGCTCGATATCGTTTGAAACGACAATTTTGTGCCCCGTGGACTTGCTGAATTCGCCCAATCTGGCAGCGATATTGGCGGCCTGACCTATAACAGTGAAGTCCAGGCGTTCGCGGGATCCGACATTACCATATGTTACGCGGCCATAAGCAATGCCGATTGAGCAATCGCAGTCACCGGACATATCTGATTGGCGGTTTTCAGCTAGCTTTTCAACGATTTCAACGGCGCTGCGTTGCGCGTTCTCGCGGGCGGTGGCCGGATTGTCACTGGCCGGGAAAACAGCCAAAACAGCATCACCGATGAACTTCAGAACTTCACCGTCGTTTTGGTGCACTATGCCAGATACTGTCTCGAAGAATTCATTCAATAGGTTGATGTAGGCGCCCCGCCCAAGTTTTTCCTCAAGAATGGTCGAGTTTCGCAAGTCACAAAACATAATAGCCGCGTCGATGTCGTCACCGTCGCCGCGGCGAATCTCTCCACCCAAAACACGCGTTCCCGTCCGCTTGCCGACGTATGTTTCCAGCAGAACCTTTGCGTTTTCGCGCTGCATAAACACTTCGTAGAACCGAGCGATAACAGCTGAGCATTCAAACACTAGCCCCAGATTTTCAGTGGTAAAACCCTTGGGATGGTCGCTGGTCAATGTAAGTACATTGATGCGACCATCCGAGAATGGCAGCGGCATCGCTACGTAATCAGTACCGCCCTTGGCGCGTAAGTCTTCCATGATTGGAAAGCTGTTGTTGGGATGCTCGACATTGAGACGTTGTCGTACTCCACCCAAACCATTCGAGACATGCCGCAACGGGCTGTTAATAAACGCAGGATGGTCATGAATTTCGTATGTTGGGACATTGGTCGAAATCTCGGCCGTATCCTTTTCCCAAATATGGTGTTTGCCGGCGATCAATGGGTGCAACGACCAAACCAAGACGCTAAGTCGTTGGAGAGCGATTCCATGTTCCAACATTTTTTCCGATAAAGCTTTGGTGAACTCTTCCGCTGTTTTTATGTCGGACGCACCGCGCATTAACCAATCGATCAATGGACCGCTAATGTTTCCATCTTCCGGATCGCGCAGGGTATTGTCGCCCAAATCAATGTGTGTGTAGGCACTCGGCAGGAACCCAATATGGCCCTGTATGGCTGCGCTCTCTGGCAGGGCGTCCTCGTAAGCCCAAATCGAGTTAGTAAGCCGTTCCCCCGATAAGTTGATATCGTGATAGGTGGCAGTGCCTTTGAACGGACAAAAAGTCTGTAAATCGGTTTCAGCACTTAGTTCAACACAAAGGTCTGAGCGCGGGACATAGATCGCGGGTGGTAATCTAGTTTCGTACATTACTTTGGCATTGCTGCTTTCCGCCAGCAACACGTCTCCGCGATAGATCGCAATACGATCTGGCAGAGTTTCAACGGAAATCCCGTAGCCTTTAGTCCTTGGCGTGGCATGGACGTTCATCATCAGCCTCCACTGCTAGGGCATTATTAGGATGGGTTCTTTCAGGACCAATTCCAAGGGGCGTGACGTGGAATTTACCGTTTCAGGCAAGCTCAGATCATCTGGATCACATCTTTTTCGATCGACAGCATGTAGCCCCTCTTTGCGATGTTCTTCACCAGCAACTCGCTGACCATTTGGTTTCCCAACGCATCGCGCAGGCGTTTTATTCGTGTGGCTCCAGCGGCTTCGTCACAATCTGCAGCGTCCCGGCCTGAAATAACGGCTTCGATTTGTGCGCCGGAAAGTACTTCGTCGTCCATACGAGACTCCGCCAAAACCGAGAGCGTTTCCATCGCCGCGGGGGTAAGGCGAAAATCCATGTTGTTCAGGTAAACCGTGTTTTCCTCGCGGCTAATTAACAACGATGTCACCTGAATACCGGTGCGTTCTATCTGCGCCATGCGACGGTTCAACAGAACCAGCATAACAAGGAACACCAATGCAGTAATCAGCATGGCGCTGGCAAAGACCAACAGAACAAAAATCACCATCCGATAACTGGACAGAGTGTCCGCAAATGCGGTTCCGGACTGCGCAAGTATCTCCAATAGGCGGATTTCGGCCTGCGCAGTCAGGTCGCTTTCTACAAACAGTCGTTCAACCCGTGCGTTAAAGGCATTGGCGTCAGGTAGCGTCCAAAATAAGAAGGCTGCCGCAGTGATCAGGATTAAAACGATCGCGGCGATACCTACCCCGACCAGTCTCACACCTGACCTGCGCGCCTCAGTAACGGAGATAGTATTTTCCGGCATTTTCCTTCCTTTGATCCAAACTTTCCGCTCCGAAAACGGACATCACGTTCAGCAGGGTCCAACCAGAAGACTTGAGCCGCTTGGAAACTTCCTTTGTCGCTTGTCCCTTGTCGCACGCTGACACTTTCATAATGCCATAGTGCAGGCGCAGAGGATCGTCCTGTTTGGCTTTGTAATCCGCGTAGCAGTCGGCGGCAGAAGCCGCGGTGCTCAGCGTTACCAAGGCCAAGGCGGCCAGAGAAGAGAGGATGTGTTTCATAGGCTGCATCCTGCGCATGGGCCCGGTCGATATTCAATATCCTCAATGACTTTTAGCTACCGCTATCCGATATCAATCAGCTGTTATTGTGTGTCCAAAGGGGCCGGCCACAGAGTCAGAGCATCATTTACACGGCCCGTTGCGGGTCACTGGAACATCCGAAAGGACATGCACCATGCATCGTAAATTCATCGCTCTGATCGTCGCTACAGCCGTCATCGTCACGGGCATCTCAGCCTCCAAGGCACGGGCTGCCGACGCCAAGGATATTTTGGGTGGATTAGCAGCCATTGCCATCGTAGGAGCAGCCTTGCACCATTATTCCAAGCAGGAACGGCGGGAACGCAAACAAGCGATAACCCGCGCCCCGCGTCTTGAATACAATAAGCCCAGTAGAAGATATCCAAGTGTACGCCCATTACCGGATCGTGTGGCGCGATACGACCTACCTCGGCGCTGCTTACGCACGTATGACAATTATTCGAATTCCCGGCCTTTGCTGGGGCCAAATTGCCTGAGCAAATACTACAAGCATGCAAAAAAATTGCCGAGCCAATGCGAGGTTGGCTTCTGGAACGGGAAAAAGGTAAAACGAGCCTACGAACCCGCCTGCTTGCGCCAATACGGTTATCGCGTCGTTTATTGATTGCGAATATCGAGCAGGAGCGACACCGCAGAAGCGTCGCGTCGGGAGGGGGTGGCTGTTGTCATCCCCTCTTTCGCCTTGCAGGTTTTGTTAAAACGCGATTTGCCTAGGTGGATGATGAAACCGAATTACGAGCTGGAACAAGCACTACTGGCGGGTGGGCGTGTCAGGATCGCTGGTGTTGATGAAGTAGGTCGGGGCCCTTTGGCCGGCCCGGTTGTAGCTGCGGCCGTAATTTTGAATCCGGTGGACATCCCCGAAGGTTTGAATGATTCAAAGAAGCTGACTGCCAAGCGTCGGGCCGCATTGGACGCAGAGCTTCACAACCGTGCCCAAATTTCCATAGCCGAGGCATCTGTGACCGAGATTGATGAGTTGAACATCTTGCAAGCGTCACATCTTGCGATGGTGCGTGCTGTGAAAGCGTTGACCCCGACGCCAGATTTTCTGCTGATCGACGGAAACATGATTCCGCGTGACATTCGCGTTCCGTCTCAGGCGGTGGTTAAAGGGGATGCGCAATCACTCTCGATTGCGGCCGCTTCAATTGTCGCAAAGAACTGGCGTGACAAGCTGATGGTGGATTTGGCGCAACAGCATCCGGGTTATGGATGGGAGGCGAACGCGGGTTATCCGACAAAACAGCATCGCGAAGCGCTGCGAAATCTTGGTGCGACCCCACATCATAGAGTTTCTTTCAAGCCGGTCCACAATATATTGTATCAAGAGTAAATTGTAAGTCTCTGATTCAAAAAAGAAATTGACGGCGAATCGACTTTGACTCATCCTTGTCTCAACCAAATGAGCGCAAAAGCGCCGTGGAACTGAGGCAGTGAAATGACAACGACCAAGACAAAGGGCGCATCCGCGCTCCCTTTAAACTCGATTCTATCCGGCGACTGCATCGAAGCGATGAACAGTCTGCCCGCAGCATCGATTGACCTGATATTTGCGGACCCGCCCTATAACCTGCAACTCAAAGGTCAGTTGCATAGACCAGACAACAGCCAGGTGGATGCGGTTGACGATCATTGGGACCAATTTTCGAGCTTTGCCGTTTACGATCAATTCACGCGAGAATGGCTGAAGGCTGCTCATCGACTACTCAAACCCGACGGCGCGATCTGGGTGATCGGATCATATCACAATATTTTCCGTGTCGGTGCGGCCCTTCAAGACGCGGGGTACTGGATATTAAACGATGTCGTGTGGCGCAAATCGAATCCTATGCCCAATTTTCGAGGCAAGCGGTTTACTAACGCCCATGAAACCATGATCTGGGCTTCCAAGCGCGAGGGAGCCAAGTACACGTTCAACTATGAGGCGCTAAAAGCACTTAACGAAGGTGTGCAAATGCGTAGTGATTGGGTGTTGCCAATCTGTACTGGGCATGAGCGGCTTAAGGATGAAAATGGTGACAAGGCGCACCCAACGCAAAAGCCCGAATCTTTGTTGCACCGTGTTTTGATCGGTTCGACAAACCCGGGAGATGTTGTCCTGGACCCGTTTTTTGGAACTGGAACGACCGGAGCAGTCGCCAAGATGCTGGGCCGCGAGTTTATCGGGATCGAGCGGGAAGAAAGTTATCGTAAGGTTGCGGAAAAGCGCATCGCCAAGGTTCGCAAATTTGACCGAGAAGCGCTTGAAGTCAGCGCCAGCAAACGTGCTGAGCCACGTGTACCCTTTGGTCAACTGGTCGAACGCGGCATGCTTCGCCCGGGCGAAGAGCTTTATTCCATGAACCAGCGCCACAAGGCCAAGGTCAGGGCCGACGGCACGCTTGTTGGCGACAACGTAAAGGGTTCGATCCATCAGGTGGGCGCGCATCTGGAAAATGCGCCTTCCTGCAACGGCTGGACTTATTGGTGTTTCAAGCGAGATGGCAAAACTGTGCCGATCGATGTGTTGCGCCAACAAATCCGAGCTGAGATGCACAACTGATTTCACCAATACCGCCGGTGCCTGTGGCCTGACACATGGCACTAAGCCTTGCCCCGCCGGCTACGGCGGGGTCTTTTGTTTTTGCGCCAGTGGTGGTTGCATAGTGTAGAAACTGAAAGCCCGTATGGGAGATTAAGGCAATGACCGACATAAGCGCCCGCCAATCCCGTATCGATAGGATATTTCTTACCCAGCCAGACAAGTTTGATCTGGACAACAAATATACCGAGGCCGCGCTGGAACGGCATAAGCAGGAAGGGCTGGAACTGGCGGTGCGGGCCAGATGGATTGCAATGGGTCTGACCGGTGTTTTGCTGATCTTTCTAAACCCGCATTGGGAAGTGTTGTGGTATCACTTCATTCTTCTGTTGATTTGCGCGAATGGATGGTTGATCCGCCGCGCTGGTCGAGTTGGACAATCAAGAACAGAGTTGCTGTTGATCTTTCTGGACCTTCTGATCATGACAACGGCCATGATCGTTCCCAACCCGTTCAGCGATGATGTTCGGCCCTTGGCCATGCAGTACAGGTTCGACAATTTCCAGTACTTCTTTATAATCTTGGCGGCTGGAACGCTGGCTTATTCCTGGCGAACGGTAGTGGCCATCGGAACCTGGACTGCAGGAATGTGGACGATTGGCTGGGTCATTGCCTGGTGGGTTGCGTCGCCAATTCCTGGAATCAGCGAGCGAGTGGCCGAAGCTTTGCAAGGATATCCTGACGTGGCAGAGATGCTTGACCCCAACAGCTTTATGGTGCCGCAGCGGGTTCAACAGGTCATAGTCTTTGTGATGGTGGCCGTGACGCTGGGCGTTTCGATGCAACGTCTCAATCGGCTATTGATGAGCAATGCCGGTCTGGAACGCGAACGGGCCAACCTTTCCCGATATTTTTCACCCAACGTGGTTGATGCGCTGAGTCAGAATGACGAACCGCTAAAGCAGGTTCGGAAAGAAAACGTCGCTGTATTGTTCATCGATATCGTCGGGTTCACAAACTTTGCGGCTGGTCGCGATCCTTACGACGTGATCGAAGTTCTGCGCGGATTTCACGCAAGAATGGAGACCGAGGTTTTTCGTCACCACGGTACGTTGGACAAATATTTGGGGGATGGTTTAATGGCGACTTTCGGGACGCCGGTTCCAACGCCTTTGGATGCCAGTAACGCTCTGGCCTGTGCAAAAGCTATGGTAGGGGTCATTGATCGCTGGAACCTGGAGCGCGTCCGCGCCGGGGAGCCTGAAATTGCCGTTGGAATTGGTGTCCACTATGGCTCCGTAGTATTGGGCGATATTGGCGCAAACCGTTTGGAATTTGCTGTAATTGGCGATGCGGTCAATGTTGCAGCCAAGCTGGAGGCGATGACGCGCGAGTACAGCGCCCGTGTCGTCATAAGCGACGCGGTTAGATTGCAATCATCTAAGGAAACTCCCAGTACACAACAAACAATGTCTGGTTTTGTCGCCTTGAATCAACAAACAGTCCGTGGCGTTAGCCTGCCGATGGATATCTGGGTTTTACGATCCGCTGACAATCCATCTGGGTGAAACGGGCTTGACCTAAGTCCTAGGTGCCGGGTTTTGAGCATTGTTGTAAGGGCGCCAGTTCGTGATCTCAGGGTAATATTGTTGCCTCCAGGCTTGTACCCTGGGGTTCATGACACGTCTCCAAAGTGGTGGGATCATAGCAGCGACTGTCATGACGGGATAACCGTAAGGGAGCTGCGGTGCTGCGTCCTGTGAATGGTGTTGCAACAAAGGAAATCTGCGGTTCGGCTTGTAGTGGTGGTCAGAATGGCGCTGAAGATTGATCAGTAGCCAGTTTGAGGCTTTTTGGGAAGAATTCCAGGAATGCCGCGGGCGTACATGTTCGTACTTTCCGTCGCCCAAATATTTACGAGTTAACCCGTAATGTTCGACGTAGTTAACCAATTCCAGTTGCCAGATTGCAGTGCCAGCCTGGACCAGAAACAGGCCTAGTCCGGCCCAGCCACCGACAGCAAGCGCCAACAAAAGCATGCTGCCCTGCAGAATCCAGTATCGCCAGAATGGATTAGTCTTGTCGGTCCAAGGCAAATCTTTCCGGGCCAGTTTTTGTTGCTCGGCTCGGAACGCGGAAACAAGGCTTTGCCTCAAGACACGAGGGTAAAAGCGGTGAAACCCTTCGTTGTAACGCGCAGTTACTGGGTCGTGTGGAGTTCCAACATAGCGATGATGAACCAAAAGGTGCTCGGACCGGAAATGAGAATAGAGTACCATGGCGAGCAGAATATCCGCCAGCCATCGTTCAAGCTTGTCCGATTGATGCATCAACTCGTGGCTGTAATTGATCCCAATTGTGCCTGAAATCACGCCCATGCCGAAAAACACACCGATCTTTTCCAGCGATGACAGTGTTTGCGACCCGCTCACATACCAGATTAGCCCGTACAGAGTGATGAATTGAACAGGTGCCCAGGCGTTGGTTAAAAGGATGTACCAGCGTAGCTGACCATCAGGTGTTTCAGGGATAGCGTTATCCAGATTCAGGCCAACAAAATGGTCCAGCACGGCATAGGCCCACCAAGTGGACAGTGGAACCAAAAGAATCCACCATCCCCCAGCAATTGCCGAAATCCAGATGACAGGAATCAGAAGGAACGAGGCCCAGAAAGGCAATGCAGTTCGCCAGCGTGACAATTTGTTTGGCTCGATCATCCTGGTGCTCCGTACCTGGAGTGGGCAGTCTAGTTCGCCCCAATTAATTCGCAGTGACCTATTGCCCGCGCCAAAGGGAATGGGCTTTGCGCATCACGGTAGGAAGATCATTCGGGCGAAAATTGTGTTTGTCCAGAATGATCAAACCTTCTGGAATGGTTCCGTCAGGTAAGTTTGCGGTCCAAATGCGCAGTATCAAATGAAAGTGCGTGAAAGTGTGGCGGACCTCGCCCCTCAACTCGGTCCAATCTGCCGGAAAGGGTGGCGCAGGCACAGGGGTTTCGGACCAGTCTGATCCAGGCCATCCCAGCATGCCACCGAGCAAACCTTTTTCCGGCCTGCGTTCCAAAAGCAATGCACCATCGTTTCGCCGTGCAATGTACAGGTGGCCGTGCCGGGTCGGTTTTGGTTTTTTAGGGGACTTTTTGGGCAACTCGAATTGTGAGCCAGCAGACTGGGCACGGCACCATGTTCGAACTGGGCAAACGCCACAAGCTGGCGACTTAGGTGAGCAAATGGTGGCGCCCAAATCCATGACGGCCTGGGCATAATCACCCGGACGTTCATCCGGTGTAAGCTCGGCAGCCCTTTTCTTCAGTTTGGGCTTTGAACCTGGTAAAGGGTCATGAATGTCAAACAGCCTGGCCATAACGCGCTCAACGTTGCCATCCATTACGGTTTCAGGCCGATCAAATGCTATCGCGGCAATCGCTGCAGCGGTGTACGGGCCTATGCCCGGTAGTTTCGTCAAGGCTTCATAGCTGCTTGGAAATTTCCCGTCGTAGACAGTTGCTATTACCCGTGCGCATTTTAACAAGTTGCGGGCGCGGGCGTAGTAACCCAAACCGGCCCATTCAGCCATGACCTGATCGTCGGGAGCAGCCGCCAGAGCCTTTACGTCTGGCCAGCGCGTTGTAAAGCGGACGAAATATTCGCGAACGGCGGCAACGGTTGTCTGTTGTAGCATGACTTCGGATAGCCAGACCCGGTAAGGGTCGGGTACACATCCTGCGACACGATCCATTGGCGCAACACGCCATGGCATGGCTCTGGCATGGTAGTCGTACCACCTCAGCAAAGCGGTACTAACGTCTGATTCAGCGGGGTCACGCAAGTTTTATCTATCTTCCTGTCGAGTTTCGCTGGCGCCGTGGCCATCACCCATTACAATAGGCGCGGAAAAGTTGGAAACCAGATGCAAAGCAGACGTTCTTCTACCCGCGGGTTCAAGCGCACCGCAACCTTGCTGAACGATCAAATTCGGCGCGCTGGCGAGAGCCGCGGGTTTGCCGTTTCGCGTTTGCTTACCCATTGGGCTGAAATTGTGGGCCAAGACATTGCCGCGATCGCCCGACCGGTGAAAGTAGGGTATGGCAATGGCAATTTTGGGGCTACTCTGACCGTGCTTACGACCGGACCTCAGGGCCCGATACTGGATATGCAAAAGGAACAAATTCGAGAACGCGTGAATGCGGTCTATGGGTTTAGTGCAATAACCAATATCCGAATTACCCAGACCGCTCCGACGGGATTCGCAGATGGGCAGGCCAGCTTCGACCACAAACCGAAACAGGAAAATCCTGAAATCGCACCTGAAATCGCAGTTGAGGCTGATAAAGTGTCGCGTGACGTAAATGATGTGGATTTACGCGCGGCCCTTGAACGTCTTGGCCGGAACGTTTTATCCAAACAGAAACACTAAGAAAGGGCTTAGAATGAGCCGTATTGCAACTGTAATCTGTGCGGTCGTAGCCGTAGCCGCGGGCGGCTATTGGTTAACTTTGCCGAATTCGACACCAGCGCCCACGTTAATTGGCAGTGCTGAAGCACAAGAGGCTGATCTGGATACTTCGACTATTGTCGAAATGGTTCAGGGGGCCGCTGACGCGCCCGTCGAGATAATCGAATATGCGTCCTATACCTGTCCGCACTGCGCGAATTTCCACCAAGGGGCGTACAAGAAGCTCAAGAAGGATTTTATTGACACCGGAAAGGTCAAGTTCACTTATCGTGAGGTTTACTTCGACCGCTATGGTTTGTGGGCCTCGATGGTAGCGCGCTGTGCCGGGCCTGAAAAATTCTTTGGCATCACAGACTTGATTTACGAAGGGCAGTCGGAATGGACGCGCGCAGGTGGACCGACCGAAATCGTGGATGAGCTTCGCAAAATTGGCCGCCTAGCTGGAATCGACAACAAGCAACTTGACGCTTGTTTGCAAGACGGTACGCGCGCTCAAACGTTGGTTGCATGGTATCAGGAAAACGCTGAGCGTGATGACATTCGGGCAACGCCGTCATTCATCGTCAACGGCAAAAAAGTTGACAACCAATCCTACGAAGAATTCAAAAAGCTGATCGAAAGCGAACTGGGCAGCTGAGTTCAAAAGTGGCTGCCCTTACCTAAGGGTCGCCACCCGACCTAAGACATCGTTACGGCGGCGGTGCAACACCCAGCAACATTTCCTTAACCTGTTCGGCTTCGTCTACCTGTAGCCGGACAGGAAGCGTTACGACTTTACTGCGAAAAGCGGCGGGCAGGCGTACCGCATCTTTTTCAGTTGTCACTAATTGCGCGCCGATTTCTCGAGCGTCATTCTCCAGCCGCCCCATCAAGGCCGGAGTTAGAAGTTGATGGTCATCAAGCGCTTCGGCTCGTAACAACTGCGCACCTTGCTGGCGCAAGGTCTGAAAGAATTTCTCGGGATATCCGATACCTGCAAAGGCAAGAACAGGAGTATCGGCCCAATCCATGCCGGTTTGCAACGGAGTCAACTGTCCGGTAGCGCGTGGAACTTTCACTTTAGCGTCCCATTGAGCAGAAAACTTATCCTGAGCATTTGCCCCGCCCAACGACAGTAAGAGGTCCGCTCTTTTAAGCCCGACACTCACGGGTTCTCTCAAAGGTCCGGCGGGAAGGCACAGCCCGTTACCGAAACCACGTTCGGCGTCGACCACAATGATCGAGAAATCCTTTTTCACAGATGGGTTTTGAAAACCGTCGTCCAATACGATGACCGAAGCACCGGATTCTGCGGCTGCACGAGCGCCGGCAGCACGGTCTTTGGCGACCCAAACGTCGGCAAAGGACGCAAGCAACAGCGGCTCGTCGCCGACCTCAGCGACGCTGTGACGAGCTGGATCGACTTGAACGGGACCTTTCAATGAACCGCCGTAGCCGCGGGTGACAACATGGGGGTTGTGCCAGGCATCGCGTAATTGTTCCAGTACCCAGATCGCAGTCGGTGTCTTGCCTGTCCCGCCAGCATGCAAGTTGCCAATGCAGATTACTGGAACGCCTGGGGTTAGCCCTTGCTCAGACGCAATCCGGCGCGCTGTTGCTGCAGCATAAACTCGCCCAATTGGGGCTAGAAGACGGGCGCGCACGTCAAGCTTGTCGGGGCTGGTATTCCAAAAATTAGGTGCGCGCATCTTGGGTTCTCTGCGAGTCCAGTTCATTTTGAACGAATTCTGTCAACTGGTCGACCTGTGGCGCCCCCTCCGTTACAACCGCCCAACCGGCCAGCGCCATTTCCGCCGCACGATCCGGTGCCATTAACGCGACGATACCGTCACCCAGCTCAGAGGCAGACGCGATCTTCAAAGCTGCGCCAGCCTTGTCCAACCTGTCATAAGCATCCTGATGTCTTTCCACATGGGGCCCGTGGATGACAGTGGATCCCAGAGCGACCGAGATCAACGGATCATGTCCTCCCATGCCCCGCTCAAGCGAGTTTGCCATAAAGGTCAACGACGATATCCGATGCCACAAGCCAAGGTCTTCGGGGTCCGAAAACAGGATGACTTGCGTGCTGTCTTCGATCAATTGTCCATCATCCCAATTGGCGCAACGCAGGTCCATAGATGATAGTCTGTCCGTAAGCTGGACCATTTCGGACCCGTCGGCGACATGAAGAACCAACGCCAAACGCGGGAGCATTCGCATTGCCTGACGGTGCGCAGTGAGAACGGAGATGAATTCATTGTCTTGAACCCAAGCTGCCAGCCAAACTGGGCGACCCGCCAATGCGTGGTTGGTTTCGATTAACTCGTCTTCAGGCCATGGTCGTGGGTTCGGGTTGATCCGAAGGGGTGGTGAGACAGCGATCTTGCTGTTTTGAATACCTAGCCGGCGAATTTGCCGTGCAGTTTTTTCGGAAGTCGCCAAAATTTTTGAAAAGCAGTTGAGAGTATATCGACTGATATCCGGTAACCAGCGCCCACCCGGCGCGACTTTCACGTCCACGCTCGCCTCGACAAGGATGAGTGGGACTTCACGTTCATTGGCCTGGGTAACGATATTGGGCGTCACGCCGCCACCGATCCAGATGCCCATATCAGGACGCCAATGGTCCAAAAAGGCACGAGCAGCCCCAGTCTGATCCGTGGGTAAATTAATCGGCGAAGCTATACAATCTTCCCAAGTGGACACGTCGACGCCGGATGGAGCTGTCAGTAACAAAGATAACTCCGGCCGCAGCAACAATAACCTGCGACAAAAATCATCGACAACGCGAATCCTGCCGGGATCGTTCACGTGAACCCACAACAATTCACCATCGGGTCGAGGTGTTTGGGTCCCTGCAGTTTTAGTTGGCACACCCCAGGACAGGACACGATAGGCCGCAAGGCTGAGAGAGCGCGGTTTGCTCATCCCGGCAATCCCGGTCCCCTTGGGTCAAGATGGATGAAAATCTGACCATGCAGGTTAGGTCCCGCCGCGACTACTCCGTTTAGGCGGGGATGGGCGTTGTTGAAGCGCAGGTCTTGGCCAAGCCGGTCGGTGCAAAGGCCACCTGCTTCGCGTAGAATAAGGTCTCCGGCTGCAATATCCCACTCCCAACTTGGACGAAGGGTCAACATCCCGTCAAACCTGCCCTGAGCGACCAGTGCCATGCGATAGGCAAGCGAAGGGCGGTACGCTTTGACGAATACCGGAACGTTGCCGGATTGCCAGTGGCGTGGATCTAGATTGGGTTTCGCGGCCAGAATTTCTGCTTCATGCATAATGCCTGGGTCCGAGGTCTGTATCGGTTCCCCATTCAGGGTAGCGCCTTGACCTTTGGCTGCAGCATAAATCAGATTGCGCATTGGCAGATAAATAACGGCAGCGGTGACTTCGCCGTGCTCGGCCACGGCAATGGAATGCGCCCAGGTTCGGGAACCTTCGACGAAGTTTCGCGTGCCGTCGATTGGATCGATGATAAATACCTTTTCGCGGTTCAGTCTATCGGACGAATCCTCAGTCTCTTCACTTAACCAGCCATAGTCGGGCCGATTTGATGACAGATCGCGTTTCAGCATCTCATTCACCGCAAGATCTGCCTCGGTCACTGGCCCCGCACCTCCGGGCTTATCCCAGCGCTTCGCGCGAGGTCCGGTATATCGCGTAGCGATTTTTCCTGCTTCATACGCCGCTTCAATCAGCAAGGACAAATCAGTTGCCGGCAAGAGTCATCCCTTCGATCAGAATAGAAGGCACAACCCGCGACAGGTAGCATCGTGCATCGTTGGCCGGAATGATGCGCATTAGCATTTCCCGAAGATTACCAGCAATAGTACATTCGTTGATTGGGTGACTAATTTCCCCGTTTTCGACCCAAAAACCAGACGCACCGCGGGAGTAATCGCCTGTATTAGGGTTGATCGTCGATCCAATCATGGAGGTCACCAAAAGACCGGTTTCCATGTCTCTCATCAAATCCGATCGGCTCTGGGTTCCCTGTGTCAGATTCAGGTTCCAGTTGCTGGGCGATGGAGGTCCGGATACACCGCGTGCTGCGTTTCCCGTTGAGTCCATGCCCAGTTTGCGTGCGCTGGACAGATCAAGTGTCCAGCCCGTTAAAATGCCATTCTCAACGATGGCCCGCTGTTGGGTTGGCAATCCTTCAGCGTCGAACGGGCGCGAGCCGGAAATGCGTGGGCGGTGGGGGTCTTCGACCAGCGACAGATGTTCTGGCAGGACCTGTTGTCCCAAACAGTCTTTCAACCATGATGCCCCACGCGCAATCGCGGCACCATTGCAGGCAGCCAAAAGATGTCCGATTAGTGAAGATGAAATGCGTTCATCGAATAAAACTGGAAAGCAACCCGTTTCGGGTTTTCGCGCGCCGGTTCTTTCGACAGCCCGTTGACCAGCGGTGCGACCGATTTCGGCAGGATCGCGCAGGTCTGATTGGAAGCTTCGACTGTCACCGTCATAGTCCCGCTCCATCCCCGTGCCCTCGCCCGAGATAGCAACACAGGAGGTCGAGCGACTGCTGCGCATGTAACCACCGGAGAACCCGTTTGTAGCGGCCAGATGAACGCGGTGCGTCCCATAAGCCGCAGCGGCGTCTGATACTTGTGTCACTCCTGAAACTGCGCGAGCAGCGGCTTCGGCTGCCAATGCGTCCTTCAACAGAGATTCGGCGCTGGGTTCAGGAGTTGGATCAAACAGCTCCAGAGCGTTCAAATCCCAATTTGAAGTCAGCTGTGAAGGGTCTGCCAAGCCGGAAAACGGATCCTCGGGGGCTTCGCGGGCCATAGCCACAGCACGTTCTGCCATCGCAGCAATTGTTTCTGGACGGCTATCAGAACTGGATACAATGGCTTGTCGGTTACCCAGAAAAACCCTCAATCCCAAATCTGTGCCTTCCGAACGCTCAGCATGTTCCAACGCACCTTCGCGCACATCGACTGAAACGGAAGACCCATCAATAACAATCGCGTCCGCGGCTTCGGCTCCGGCTTTACGGGCTGCATCCAGCAGATTAATGCTGATCTCTTCTGGTGTTTGGGTCATAAGGCCTCCGGGTGTGGTGCCATTGGACCTAGCCTTGGACTGACCAGCCTGCAAGACCTGCAAGCTAATTGTAGTTGGTGTCAGTGGCAGGAACCCTTTTTGATTTGCGTCAGTGTTAGTGAAATTGGACTCCAAAGAAAAAGCCGCGCACAGGATAGGCACGGCCTGTCACGAAGGGCTGTGTTTTCAGTCCTTCCAAAGCCGAAAATCACTTGATACGCTGACCGTTAGCCAAGATTTGACCGTTTTCGGTGAATTCGATCTTTGAGTTCAGCGTATCCGGTTCCTCACCTGGAACAGCCATGAGTCCCATCATCATTCGGGCGCCCATTGCATCGCTCTCGGACACAAAGCCCATCGCGATAAGCTTATCGATCAAAGCGTTGGCGCCCACTAGTTGCAGGTTCAACTCTCCTGTCGGCGCAGGCATCCCACCGAATTCCTGGGTATTGGTGTTATCGAAGGTAAAATCCCCATCCCCGGTGAGATTTGCGCCCACCATTGAGATCAAAAGCTCTTTGATTTTCAGCGAATGCAGTTCTGCAGGCTCTAGCTGTCCTGATTCAATCTGTTCGCTGACTTCCGGGTCCATGAAGTCGATCAAAATCTTAGCAGTACCCAAGGTATTTAAGGCGATGGTCGCCGGGTCCCGTGGTAGAGCGCCGGTAGGATCAAACATGCCCCAAAGAACGTCCGACATTGTAAAATCATTCAAGTTCAGACTAAAAGCGAAAGGTTGAACTTCTTCCGTTGCCAAAACAGGTACTTCGATTACCATCGCTGTGTTGGCGGCATTGATTTCGACGGGCACAGGCAATTCCGACATGGTCATCGCGAGTTTCGTGCCTGTTTGCGACACTTCATAAGCAAGACGCTTGGCGTCTATACTGCCGGAAAAGCGACCGCCTTTCGAAGAGCTGCTCATAGAGAAGGTCTCATCTTCGGAGACACCTTCAATATCCGTACTTCCGGAGGTGTACGAAAACGCTCCATTTACCGCAAAGCCGGCCTCGTAAATGGCTTTGATGTCCGCAGCGTCGAATATTGCTGGAATTATCGTCGTTCCGTCAAATGCCAACTGCTCTAACCTGCCGTTTATGTTGATATCGTGGCCGGTTTCCGGGTCTTGTACGACAAGTTTGTAAGCCAAGCCGGCAGCAGTAATGCTTTGTACAATGTCACGATTTTCGCCGATCTGCATGCGGGCATTGCCCGATACGTCAGTGATCTCAAGGCTTGCATCGACTGAGTCCTCAGGAATATCTTCTCCCTCGAGGTCCAAGGCATTCACAACAAATCCCATACTGGCGGCAGAATAGTTGTAAGCCATGTCATCGGGCGAGCCAGAAACGACTATGTTCAGGTCCTTGTTCGTGTAAAGCAAATCACCCGAAAAACTATCGCCTTCGCCACCACCAGAGATTGTAACGGGAAAGCTCTCTGGGTAAACGATTTGAACGGTGCCATCACCATTTTCGGTTAATGTCACTTCGGGAATGGTCATTTGCACCGAATCGGAAGACTCGGGAACAGCCAAGCTGATGATGAAATCTGTGATGGTTGTGACATTACCGGAAACGCTTTGATCACCTGTCACGGTGTAGCCCATTCCGCCCAAATAAGCCTGCCAGTCGGACCAGACATCATTAGCGGTTAAATCAGCGAATGCGCTTTGGGTCGTAATGGCATAAGCCAAAGCGGCGCCGCAACTGCGGCGAAGAAAAACAGACATAGGGGGTCCTTCATTTTTTAAATTTGCTGCATGGTCGTGCCTGTAATGGGGATCGTCAAGGGGCAAGGGGTGGACCCTTTCCCCATTTGCGCGGTAGGACTTTATGCAATTTCAAAGGATTGGGATTAGACGATGCAAATGCAAGGGAAAACCGTACTTATTACCGGTGCTAGCCGAGGGATCGGAGCAGAAGCTGGACGCGTTTTTGCTGCAGCCGGAGCCAACGTGGCGCTTGTTGCGCGCAGTCACGATCAGATTGATGCTTTGGCCTCGGCTTTGGGTGACAATACCATAGCTCTGTCTTGCGATGTCAGTGACTTTTCGCAGGTGGAACAAGCCGTTGCAGATTGCGTGGACCGATTCGGGCGTCTTGACGTTCTGGTTGGAAATGCAGGTGTCATCGACCCCATATTCCATTTGTCTAACGCAGATGTCGCGGCGTGGGGACAGGCCATTGATATCAACTTAAAGGGTATCTTTTACGGAATGCGCGCAGTTTTGCCGCTTATGCGAGCTGCCGGTGGGGGTACAGTACTGACTATATCATCAGGAGCTGCTTCGAACCCGGTGGAAGCATGGAGCCACTATTGCGCATCGAAAGCTGGGGCAAAGATGTTGACGGAATGCCTTCATCTTGAAGAGTCGCAGCACGGCATCCGTGCTATGGGCTTATCGCCGGGTACTGTTGCTACGGACATGCAGCGCATAATCAAGGCAAGTGGGATCAACCCGGTCAGCCAGTTAGACTGGGATGTACACATTCCGGCGGATTGGCCGGCGCGTGCATTGCTATGGATGTGTTCCACGGACGCAGATGAATTTCTTGGAACGGAAATCTCTCTTCGGGAGGAGGAAATTCGCAAGCGGGTTGGTTTGACGTGATTGACTTGCAACAAGACGACGGGCTTTGGACCGTTACGCTGAATAACCCCGGAAAAGCGAATGCGCTGACGGGCTCAATGCTCGAAGAATTGTTGCGCATTGCCGAAGCTGCACAAGAAGCTCGTGCCCTTATCCTGACAGGAGCAGGCCGCGTCTTTAGCGCGGGAGCGGACATTGAAGAGGCGCGGGCAGGACTTACGACATCAGATTTGTGGGAACGCCTGTCCGGAACCATTGCAGACTTGCCTTGCCTGACAGTTGCAGCATTGAACGGAACTCTTGCCGGCGGGGCAAACGGCATGGTTT
The DNA here is from genome assembly GCF_059613365.1 of Ruegeria sp. BHSA163. Classification (NCBI taxonomy): domain Bacteria; kingdom Pseudomonadati; phylum Pseudomonadota; class Alphaproteobacteria; order Rhodobacterales; family Roseobacteraceae; genus Ruegeria; species Ruegeria sp. BHSA163. The sequence continues at coordinate 31,871 of NZ_JBXWSJ010000020.1, read as the reverse complement.
TAGCCTGCGATTTAAGGATAGCAGTGCCTGCAGCCAAAATCTTCTATCCGGTGATGAAGTTGGGTTTTCTGCCCCAGCCTTCGGACCCGAAGCGCATGGCTGCCCTGATCGGACCGGCTCGGACTAAGTTGATATTGATGGCCGGACAAAAAATAACGGCGGTCGAGGCATATGAATTCGGTTTGGTAGATCGGGTTGTCGACCCCGAAAACCTTTTGCCAACTGCTCGTGACCTAGTGGCCGACAGGTTAGTGGCTGACCCCATTGTCGCTTCGGGAATTGCCAGGTTGTGCCAATGAGGATTGCAGCATTGTGCCTGCGGGTGGCCGACCCGGTGAAACTGGCGGAGTTCTACCAGAATGCATTGGGCATGACCGTCAAGGCCGAGGGCGCCAATCGGCGAGTCGGCTATACCGGCCAAGACGCTGATTTATTACTGATACCCGGCGGTGGTGGATATAATCATGATAGGGGTCAAAGATACTGGAAGATTGGGATAACGGTGCCGGACGTGGACTTGGCGCAGGCTCAATTACGTGATCAGGGCTTTCAAGTTGGATCGCCACATCAGTTTCTGGACATTGGTTACATGTGCCATTTGAGCGACCCAGAAGGGTTTTCGATTGAGCTGTTGCAGCATGATTTCAAGGACAATCGACTGCAGGTGGCGGCTGATCCCTCTGCGCCTTTTGAAAAGGCGTGTATTGGTCAGGTAACTCTACGCACCGGGGATATTGGTGCTGAGGATGCATTTTGCCGGGAAATGGGAATGCGTTTGTTGTCAATTCAAGACGTGGAACCTTATGGGTTTGACCTGCATTTCTATGCCTTCTCATCTGACAACCCGCCTGAACCCGATATCTGGTCAGTAAAAAACCGCGAGTGGTTGTGGAAACGTCCGTATACAACAATCGAGTTTCAGCACATACCGGGTGTTCAGTTTTCAAATGTGCCAGATTATTTGGGCATTGAAGTCGCTGGGTTGATGCAACCGACCAAAGATGCGTTTGGTGACCCGGTTTTGCCAGGTTGATCAACGCCCCCGTCGTTTTCCAGGTACTTTTGATCGGAACCCAGGTGGGCGTTTGCGAACCCAATTCAAGAATTTCGCCAAACGTGGATGGGCACGCAATGTTTCGACCGAGCTGAAGTCGCGTGCCAGTTCACCTTCGGTCAATGTGGCGTGAATCTCTTTGTGGCAGATCACATGTAACAGAACTGTGGGCCCGCCCTTGCCACCTTTGAGTTTTGGGATCAGATGGTGCAGGCTTCCGCCTCCGTCTGGTATTGGGCGGTCGCAAAGCGGGCAGATCGGATCGCTGTCATTCATGATGGAAAAATTGCGCTGATCCGAACAGATGGCAAGAGGGTTACAATGGCGCAAACAGTGGTGATCGGGGCGGGCCCTGCTGGATTGATGGCAGCCGAGCAACTTAGTCTTGCCGGTCACAATGTTCTGGTAGCCGAGGCAATGCCGTCTGTGGGCCGTAAGTTTCTTATGGCCGGTAAGTCTGGGCTGAACCTGACCAAGGACGAGCCATTTGAGAAACTAATGGAAGCCTACGGAGATTCTGCGGCATGGCTATGGCCTGTAATTTCCGAGATGGACGCCCTGGCCGTGCAGAATTGGGCGAAAGAGTTGGGACAAGACCTGTTCACAGGTTCGACCGGGCGCGTCTTTCCCAAGGTTATGAAGGCCTCTCCCTTGCTTCGCAGCTGGCTGTCCCGATTGGACGCAGCCGGCGTTCAGATTAGAACGCGTTGCCGTTGGACGGGTTGGGACGGTGAGAATTTGATTTTCGAAACACCTAAAGGGGTTCTTTACCTAAACGCCGACGCAACGGTTCTAGCCCTAGGAGGGGCAAGTTGGTCGCGGCTGGGATCCGATGGAAAATGGACCAGCCTGCTTGCCGGAAAAGATGTCTCGCTCAACCCGTTTACCCCATCTAATTCGGCCTTGTCGGTTGATTGGAGCCACCACATGCAACCGCATTTTGGCACAGCGTTGAAATCTGTACTCTGGTCGGCAGGCGAACTGCAAAGCCGGGGTGAAGCAATACTTTCCAACAAAGGCCTTGAGGGTGGCGGCCTGTATCCGCTTACGCCAGCCTTACGAAAAGGGGCGCCGTTGCGCGTCGATCTTCTTCCCGATTTCGATCCTAACGCTATCCAAGCACGTATTTCGGTCAGCAGGTCCAAGGCGACACTGACGCATTTGTTAAAATCCAAACTGCGGTTGCCTGCTCAAAAAATCGCCCTGTTCTATGAAATGACAAAAGCGGATGCACGGCAGCCTGATCGTCTTGTTGAAAGTCTAAAAAAACTGCAAATTCATTACACTGCCCTTCGCCCAATGGACGAGGCGATCTCGACAGCAGGAGGGGTGAGTCGGGACGCAGTTAACGACGACCTAATGCTTAGGGGCCAGCCAGGGGTTTTTTGCGCAGGCGAAATGTTGGATTGGGAGGCCCCGACAGGAGGTTATCTGCTGACCGGGTGCTTGGCGACCGGACGCTGGGCAGGGCGCGCTGCTGCCGATTGGTTGAACCAGACCGACCGGAATTAACTCGAACGGGCCAGCATCGCCAGACGGATCATAGCGCGCTCGACCAGCGCCATGGCAGGTGCAGTCTGACCTGCCGATCGCAGCGACAAGTCCGTGTCCGTCAACACAGTCAAAGCCGTTTGCAACCTGGGCGCTCCCCAACCCAGCGCCTGACGTAAAATGCGATCACGCCGCTTTCCGTAAACAGGAGGACGCAATTTGCTGATACCCTGCGCAGCGCCTCCGGGGTGGGATACGCAAGCGTAAAGCGTCCTGAAATGCCGAGTCGCGCCGATGCATAGCGTCACTCCGTTTGTACCCTGTGCCTGCAATTTTCTGATAAGAGGCCCAATCTCTGCTGCCCTGCCTTCGGCAACAACGTTTAGTACGTCATCAAGTGCCGCCTCTGTGGAGCTTGGGGAACATGCTTCGATGTCTTCGATGGAAAGACTGCCATCATCACCCCGTTTATAAAGCGACAATTTTTCAACGGTTTGGGCGAAATCTCCCGGGCTGAGTGCGGCGGCAAGTTCGGACAGAACCGACATCGAATCGCGTGGGATGTTCTGCAAACCAGCCTGCATCAACACCCTCTCGACCTCTGCGCGGGACGGCGGGTCGTCATATATACCGATGGCATAGGTTTCCGGGTGTGCTTCGAACGCTTTGCGGATTTTCGAACTGGGCTTGAGCTGTCCGGCAGTGACAACAATCTGCGCGTCCCCTGCAGACCAATCTTCTAGCGCTGCGAGAATTGCGGCGGCTGCGGTATCAGTTGCGTCCTCTACAAAAACAGCGCGAACACCTGGAAAAAAGCCAACAGCTTTGACCGCATCGAGCAACATAGCTGGGTCACCACGCAGTTCTGCAGCAGGCATCCGGGTCAAACGCATTTCCTCTTCGGCACCCGGTCCTAGTAGTGCCGCCAGAACCTGCTGACGTTTCAGGGCAACCCGCATTGCATCGGCCCCATATATCAACAAACCCAGCTTATCCACGTCCGGTTTGGTGAAATAGCCGTCGGCCTCACGCGGGCTAAGCTTCATGCGGTGATATCCGGACTGGTGTACAGGCGAGTTACGATATGATCCGACAGAATCTCCATCAGCCGTTCGGTTGCATCACGCTCATCTGCCAACGTGGAAACAGTCGATCCGGCAGCTGAATAGGCAACGAAATCAATCACCTGACCAGATGCCACTACTTGGCCGGATTCTTCAGAAGTCAGAGAGTAATTTGCCCGGCCATCAATTGTGTAACGGTTGGTCTCGTTCGAGGTTGAGATAGACGCGGCACGTGTGGTTGTGGACACGCTTACAGCTAGCTTGTATTCGCTGCCGGAGGTCGCGCTGCGGCCGAGTTTCTGCTCAAGGTTCTGGACAAGCAAAAAACTTTTCACGTCGCTCGGAGCTGAGACAGCGACCCTGCCGTTTAGAGTCGCGCCAGTACCACCTGGTGCATAAACAGGCTGAAAGCCGCAAGCGGTCAGCGCAAGCGGTATAAGCAAAAAGGTTCTGCGATCAAACGACGACATTTACGATCCGGCCAGGTACGACAATGACTTTCTTCGGAACGGCGCCATCCAGCGCCCTTTGAACAGCTTCGGTGCTGAGCGCAAGTTTTTCAACCTCGACCTTGTCCAGGTCTTTCGCCACGCTGATTTCCGCGCGGCGTTTGCCGTTGATTTGAATCGGCAGGGTGATCGTATCGTCGATAAGCATCGCCTCATCCGCTTTCGGCCAGGGCGCTGTAGCGACCAAACCCTCACCACCCAGCATTTGCCACAACTCCTCGGACAAGTGCGGGGTCATTGGCGACATCAACTGGGCCAGAGTTTTGGCGGCTTCGCGTTTTGCCGCAGTGCCCGCTTTGGATTTGGACAAAGTATTGGTAAAGGCATAAAGCTTGGCGATTGAAGCATTGAAGCCAAAGGACTCGACGCCGCCGGTAACATCATGGATCGCTTTATGCATTTCGCGCAGTAGAGTTTCGTCATCCGAATTGGCCGGGACATTTGACTCCGAGATCTCGGACGCGATGCGATGCACACGGCTGAGGTGCTTGAACGCGGCCTCAGCCCCTGCCGCAGTCCATTCTACGTCGCGCTCGGGCGGCGAATCGGACAGTACGAACCAGCGCGCGGTGTCGGCGCCAAAGGCTGATATGATACTGACTGGGTCAACTACGTTTTTCTTTGATTTCGACATTTTAGCCGAAGGTATGATCTCGACCGCTTCGCCCGTTGTCTTGAGTTTGCCATCCTCGACATCCTCGGGCAGGTGATAGACTGGGCGGTCCTTTTCGTCTCGCGTCTGGTAAATTTCGTGTGTGACCATCCCCTGAGTAAACAGCGCATCGAAAGGTTCAATTGCCTTCTTCGGCAGGTGGCCGGTGATCTGCATCGCCCGAGCAAAGAACCTTGAGTAAAGCAGGTGCAGAATCGCATGTTCGATACCGCCGATATACTGGTCGACATTCATCCAGTACTCGGCCTCGGCCAGATCGGTGGGGGTGTTGGCATGTGGCGCAGTGAACCGCGCGAAGTACCATGACGAATCGACGAAGGTGTCCATCGTATCGGTTTCGCGTTTGGCTGGACCACCACAAGACGGGCATTCGCAATCACGCCAAGTCGGGTGGCGGTCCAGCGGGTTGCCAGGCTTGTCGAAAGTAACGTCGTCAGGCAAACGGATCGGCAAGTTTTCTTTCTTTTCGGGAACTACACCGCAGGAATCGCAGTGCACAACTGGGATCGGGCAACCCCAATACCGCTGACGAGACAGCCCCCAGTCGCGCAGGCGATATTTTGTAACCCCTTCGCCCCAACCTGCTTTTTCGGCGAAATCAACGGTGGCGTTGATTGCTTCTTCACCTGTTGCCTCGGTGAGACCGGCGAAGTGATTCACCCAGCGGACTTTCTCGGTTTTCGGAGGAACGAAAGCAATCTTGTCAACAGGTGTGTCATCGTCCAGCGCGAAAAAGGTATCGATAACCGGAAGGCCATATTTGCGGCAGAAATCCAGATCGCGTTGATCGTGAGCTGGGCATGCAAAAATTGCACCAGTGCCGTAATCCATAAGGATAAAGTTTGCGATCCATACAGGCAGTTTCCAGCTGGGATCCAGCGGGTGCTTGACCTTTATGCCTGTGTCATAGCCCAGCTTTTCAGCGGTCTCGATTGCTTCTTCAGTTGTTCCACCCTTGCGGCATTCTGCAACGAAATCAGCTATTTTCGGGTCTTTAGCCTCCAGCTGTTTTGCAATCGGATGGTCAGGAGAGATTCCGACGAATGATGCGCCAAGCAGGGTGTCGGGCCGCGTCGTATAGACAGTAATCGGCTCACCTTCGTCTGTTCGTTCAAATGAAAATTGCAGACCCCGTGATTTGCCAATCCAGTTTTCTTGCATCAGGCGGACTTTGGCAGGCCAGTTGTCCAGCGTATCGAGGGCATCCAGCAATTCCTCGGAATAATCTGAGATCTTGAAGAACCACTGCGTCAGTTCGCGTCGCTCAACCAAAGCGCCCGATCGCCAACCACGACCGTTCTCAACTTGTTCGTTGGCGAGCACGGTCATGTCGACCGGGTCCCAGTTCACGACTGCATTTTTCCGATAGACCAGCCCAGCTTCGAGCATATCAAGAAACAGCGCCTGCTGCTGGCCATAGTATTCCGGGTCGCAGGTTGCAAACTCACGCGACCAGTCGATGGACAAGCCCAACGGTTTCATCTGCGCGCGCATGTCAGCGATATTGCCATAGGTCCAGTCTTTGGGGTGCCCTCCTATCGCCATCGCAGCGTTTTCGGCAGGCATTCCAAATGCATCCCAGCCCATTGGGTGCAAAACGTTGTGACCGGTCGCCAGTTTATGCCGCGCAATAACGTCGCCCATCGTATAGTTGCGCACATGTCCCATATGGATGCGGCCTGATGGGTAAGGGAACATCTCGAGCACATAGTATTTCGGCCCGTCCGCCTTGTGGTTGGCATAAAAAATCCCGGCACTGTCCCAGGCTTTTTGCCACTTAGCTTCGATTTCGTTTGCCGAATAGCGCGACATGTTGCGGTCCTTCGTGAATGAAAACGCCGGGTAGGAACCCGGCGTGGTAATATTGTGATTTTCGGCGGGTTGCTAGAACTTGTTGTCTTCAATGCGCAGCTGTCGGGCGCGCGATAGAATCGCATCTTCGACTGCACGGGTGGTTGAGGCACTGACCGGAGCACCGCCGCTGGACTGTAAAGCCAACGACAATGAGCGCGCGGCCAGAGCAGGATCGCTGATGTGGACGGTGGCGCGATAGGATCGGCCTCCGCCGGGCGGTCTGCCGTAACCTGTTATTATGACACCAGTAAAAGGATCTACCTCTTGCACCGGCAGAAAACTAAGGACGTCGAGCGATGCGGCCCAGAGATAGCGATTGACGTTGGTTGTTTGTTCGGCGCTTCCCCGGTCGAACAAGTCCCAGATCGTGGAACGATCAGGGTCGTTCAGTTCGCGCTCATCCGTGGTTCCACCCACAAGATTGGGGTTGGCCGTCGAAGTGCTTTGATTCTGCCCGCATGCCGAAATGGCAGCGGTCAGCAAAATCAAAGACAAAATCCTTGGCAGGCGCATGGTAAGCGGGTCCTGTTATCACGTGTAAGGCATGTGCTGGGGCATACTCCTAGCCAAGGTCCCTGCCTGCAACAAGCCAATTCTTTCGAATTCTGCGCGTCTGGCCTGAAACTGGGGGCAAAACAGACTGTGGCATCCTTGCACCAATTTGGGCAGAATGACGGTTATTCGCCTATGCCAAGCTTGCACTTAGGGGGCAAAAAGAGCGACACGGTGTCCGTGCTGAGACGCATGTGTGCCATGTGTCGAGTAGAAAAACTTTGAAACCGAGGGAAACAAGATGAAAAAAGTTCTCTTCGCAACGGCAGCTACAATGGCGATCACCGCTGTTGCAGCTGAAGCCGCAGAAGTGAAACTGGGCGGTTATGGCCGCTTCGGTATTGGCTATTTGGAAGACCGTTCGACCGATGACAACGTAGACGACACCATCCTGGTATCGCGCTTCCGTCTGAACATCGACGGTATCACAGAAACAGACGGTGGCGTACGCTTTGAAGCTCGTGTTCGTATGCAGGCTGACGAAGATGCTTCGAACGGCGAAGCGGGATCAGCTGTCCTGAACGGACCACGCTTCTCGGTAATCTACGGCGGTCTGCGTGTTGACGCGGGTAACGTTGCGGGTGCGTTCGACAACTTGGCGAACTACTACGGTAACGAGCCTGGCCTGGAATCATTCATTGGTCAGTACTCTGGCGTTGACTATGGCTTCCTTGGCTATTCGTCGACCGGATCAGGCGCAAACGCTGTGTTCTTCCAGTATGCAGTTGGCGATTTCGCATTCGGTGCATCGTATGACACCGATGGTTTCGACGATCGTGATCGCTGGGACATCAGCGCAACGTACACCTTCAACAACATCACCGCAGCACTGGCCTATGGTCAGACTGACTCCGGCACTGACGTAGACGACGAGAGCCTTCTGGTTCTGACTCTGGGCGGTGAATGGGGTGACTTCGGTGGTACCCTGTTTGTTGCAGACGACGATGTTGATGACGATGACCTGGACGGTACTGCATATGGTCTGTCTCTGGCGTGGAACGTTGGCGCGGCAACAACCATCACCGCAGCTTACGGTGACGGTTCTGCTGACAACGATAACCAGCAGTATGGTATCGGCGCCATCTACGACCTCGGCGGCGGCGCATCGCTGCGTGGCGGTATCGGCCGCCAGAAGCGTGGTGACGAAGATGGCCAGGTCCGTGCTGACTTTGGTGCTCAGTTCAACTTCTAAGTTGGCCTGAACCACATGTTTAAGGGCAGGTCTTAGGGCCTGCCCTTTTCTTTTTGTGCAACATGGTGTTTTTCTGCGGCGAAAGCTGGATGAGAGGCCCCATGTCCCTGCAAGACATCAAAACCCGCATTGCGAACGCTGAAACCGCTGCTGGACGACCCCAGGGCTCGGTCAAGCTGATTGCAGTGTCCAAGGTGCAACCGAATGAACGGGTTGAGGCAGTTCTGCAACAAGGGCATCGCTGTTTTGGCGAAAACCGTGTGCAGGAGGCCGCTGGAAAGTGGCCTGCGTTAAAAGAACGCTATTCCGGCATCGATCTGCACTTGATCGGACCGCTTCAGACAAACAAGGCACGGCAGGCGATGGAACTGTGTAACGCCATACATTCCGTAGACCGCCCAAAGCTGGCAAAAACCTTGGCCCGGCTGACGCAAGAAATTGGAGCATGCCCAGACCTGTTCATTCAGGTGAATACTGGAGAAGAAGAGCAAAAGGCAGGTGTTTTGCCAAGCGGGGCGGACAGCTTCATTGCAGAATGCCGAGATCTGGAGCTGCCTGTACTGGGACTGATGTGCATTCCGCCCGTTGATGAGGAACCGTCGCTGCATTTCGCCCTGTTGGCTAAGATCGCCGACCGGAATGGGCTGGAAGGTCTGTCAATGGGTATGAGCGGCGACTTTGAGACGGCCGTTGCACTGGGCGCGACCCACGTTCGTGTCGGATCGGCCATTTTTGGGGAACGGGTCAAGTCGCAGGGATAATCAACCGGGTGCCCGGAACGATCTGCTGTGCAATCCAACGTAAGTGATCCCGGCGGAAGGCTACACAGCCCTCGGTCGGGTAACGTGGTCGCCGCCATTGGTGCAAGAAAATAGCGGACCCACGACCCGGTATGGCATTTGGCCAATTCCAATCGGTCACCAGCACGAGATCGTACAAGGGATCAGCGCGCCGCAACTTTTCGTGGCTGGAATTATACGGAGAGCGAACCAAGTGGTTATAAGCCTCATCGGTTTGATCGTCCGACCAAAGGTCATTGGGTCCAAGGGCCCGGGCCCAACGGGCAGGGCGCACCATGCGGTCAGGACGGTAAAACATACCTACAATGCAGTGTTCTCCGACAGGTGTCGCTCCGTCGCCTTCTCGCTTGTCGCGGCTCAGGCCGCCCTTGCCGATTGCGCAGGGAAAAACGCGACCAAGAAAACGAACGCCCTTCGGGGTTAGAACTAAATCTCCGGGAGTCACAACAAGTGGCCCGACTTGGCAGCTTTGGTCGCCAAGTACCCCCGGTTATGCGCTGTTTCACCGACTTTCAGCGGAACACGTTCCGTTACAGCTATTCCAGTGCGTTCCATCATTGCAATCTTTGCTGGGTTATTCGTCAGTAGCCGCACTGAACCAAATCCCAGCGACTTAAGAATGTCAGAACCCACGCGAAAATCGCGCTCGTCATCCTCAAAGCCCAAGCGGTGGTTGGCCTCGACGGTATCAAACCCCTGATCTTGCAGGAAATACGCACGCATCTTATTTGCTAGACCAATTCCGCGCCCTTCTTGATTTAAATAGAGAAGCACGCCCGCACCCTCGGCTCCCATCTGCGCCAGCGCCCCTCGCAGTTGTGGGCCGCAGTCACATTTGAGGCTGCCCATCAAATCTCCGGTGAAACACGCCGAATGCAATCGGGCCAACACTGGTTTGTCGCGGTCAGGGCGCCCGATTTCGATGGCATAATGCTCCTCGCCCCCATCTTCAGGGCGAAATACATGCAGCCGCCCGGCCTCGGAAACCTCCATTGGGAGGCGTGCAGCAACCACTTCGTGCAAAGTGCTGCGATCCGCCAAATGAGGCGCGGCGCGCGTGTGGTCTATGCATGTCAGGCCATGCGCAGTGGCGAACTCTCGGCCTTTGTCGATTGGGACAACAACGGCTGCCGGCAATAGTCGGGCGGATTTCGTCAATGCGATAGCGATTCGGTGCAGGTTGGCATTGCCATTGCGCTCGGTCATCAGCGGACCCTTCATCGGCGCACTTAGGTCCGACGAAGGATCGGCGACAGACTGAACCCAGCTGTGATCGGCGTCTGCCGGGATCACAACACGGGCGAGATCGCCATCATAAGCACGGGCCTTGAGCGTTTCGGCCCGACGAACAGTTACGGCAATTGCCGGGTTTGCATCTATCCCACGCAGATCGGCCAGACGCTGAGGTGTCATTGTTTCGCATGCCATAGCCAAAACGCTAGCCCCGCCATCATCGATCATAACCACGGGCAGACCCATGCGTAAATCTGCTCGCGCGCGGGCCAAAAGCTCCGTGATATCAGGAATGAGGCTCATTTATGTTACCCTATAACTTTTCGCCCTTCTCCTACTCCCATCCTGACGAAATGTGAAACATTTCCTCCGCATCAGACACGAGGGCGTGAGTCGGTTGCAGCAAATCTTGTTGATTGTAACTTTTGAACGCAAGTGATGGAAAAGGTTTAGGAGGACCGGCGATGGCTCAGCTCAAGAAAATCCTGCTTGTAGATGACGACGAGGACTTGCGCGAAGCACTAAGTGAGCAATTGGTTATGACCGAGGACTTCGATGTTTTCGAAGCTTCTGATGGCCAATCCGCAATGGAGCGTGCGCGTGAGGCTATTTATGACCTGATCATTCTGGACGTTGGGTTGCCGGATACGGATGGACGTGAGCTGTGTCGCCTGTTGCGTAAACAGGGTGTCAAAAGCCCCGTCCTGATGCTGACTGGTCATGACAGCGATGCCGATACGATTCTGGGCTTGGATGCTGGTGCGAATGATTATGTGAGTAAACCCTTCAAGTTCCCCGTTTTATTGGCCCGGATCCGCGCTCAGCTGCGTCAACATGAACAATCAGAGGATGCAGTCTTTGTTTTGGGCCCGTACACGTTCAAGCCTGCCATGAAGATGTTGATAACCGAGGATGACCGCAAGATTCGTCTCACCGAAAAAGAGACGAATATTTTGAAGTTCCTCTATAGATCGACTGATGGCGTTGTTGCCCGCGATGTATTGTTGCACGAAGTATGGGGATACAATGCGGGCGTAACCACACATACACTGGAAACCCATATTTACCGGTTGCGCCAGAAAATTGAGCCTGATCCATCCAATGCTCGCCTTTTAGTCACAGAATCTGGCGGATATCGTTTGGTTTCTTGACTCGTGCTGGATTGGTTCGGATCAAAGTGATACTCTTGATGCAAAAGTGGGTTTTTCCCAACCCGCGCATGTCCGGGTTATGACATGCACCTCCCTGTTGGACTGCCGGGCCGTTTGGCCCGGCTCTTTTTTTTCACCGCACTAATCTGAACCTTCCGCAGACCATCGAGAGCTATTGTGCCTTGCTAAATGTTCTTGTAATGTTCCTCAAGATTAAAATTGGAGTTCTTGAAATGATTGATGGAAGCTGTTGTTGCGGAGCCGTTAAGTTCAATTTGAAGACCAAACCTTCTGTAATGGGTACATGCCATTGTTCTCGTTGCCGAAAAGCCGGGGCCAGTACAATTGTTTTTGTCAAAAAAGAGGATTTGAACTGGGTTGCCGGAAAAGACAAGGTTGCGACATATCAACCGGGCGCACCTTACAAGTATGGGAGATGTTTCTGTACAATTTGCGGATCTTCCTTGGGTGAAATTCTGTCAAGCGAAGACAGTTTTCCCATAGCTGCCAACGCGCTGGACAGCGACATCAGTTTGACAGTTCAGTTTCACGAATTCGTTTCGGAAAAACCCTGTTGGTATGAAATTTGTGATGATGCGCCCCAATCCACTGGGCACCCTTCATAGAAGAGCTTTTCCGATAGCACCTGATAATCTACCGCGTTAGTCTGTGCTAACTGCGACAGAGGAATCCCCCTAATGCCTTTCACACTTGCTACCTGGAACATTAACTCCGTGCGGCTGCGCGAGCCTATCGCTTTGAAATTGTTGCAAGAAGAAGCGCCAGATGTTCTGTGTTTGCAAGAATGTAAATCTCCGGTGGAAAAGATTCCTACGGAAGGATTTGCTGCGCTAGGTTATACCCACATGATTGCCCGTGGCCAAAAGGGATACAACGGCGTTGCTATCCTGTCGCGGATTCCGATGGAAGAGGTGGGCGACAAGGATTTCGCTGGTCTTGGCCATGCGCGCCATATCGCTGGTAAATTAGAGAATGGCGTAACGATACATAATTTTTACGTTCCAGCTGGTGGTGACGTCCCGGATCGGGAAGTCAATGAGAAATTTGGCCAGAAGCTGGATTACCTGACCGACATGCGCGATTGGTTCCACGCGGAAAAGCCGGAAAAATCCATACTTGTCGGCGATCTTAATATTGCTCCGCGTGAAGATGATGTTTGGTCACACAAACAACTGCTGAAGGTCGTTTCGCATACACCAATCGAGGTGGAATATCTGGCTGAGACCCAGGATGCGGGCGGATGGGTCGACATAACCCGGCAGGACATCCCCGAGGGACAACTGTTCAGTTGGTGGTCCTACCGAGCGCGTGATTGGGATGCGGCGGACAAGGGACGACGGCTTGACCACATCTGGGCCACGCCTGACATCTCTAATTCGGGTCACTCCAGCCGCGTGCTTCGGGACGCGCGTGGATGGGACAAGCCCAGCGACCATGCACCGGTTTTTGCAACGTTTGACCTTTAGACGATCAATAATCCTGCAATTCTGCCCTTGGTTTCTAGGTCTGGCGGTTGCATATAAGGCCCAAATCGAATCCAAAGAGTGATTGCCATGGATCTTCTGAACGGCGCGGACAGTACCGCAGCAACCGACCTGATTAAGGACGGAACTGAGACCACCTTTATGGCCGATGTGGTCGAAGCTTCGCAGGAAGCTCCGGTAATTGTCGATTTCTGGGCGCCTTGGTGCGGTCCCTGCAAAACGCTGGGTCCGCTGCTTGAGGAGGCCGTAATTGCCGCCAAAGGTGCGGTGAAAATGGTCAAGATCAATGTTGATGAGGCTCAGATGATTGCCTCGCAAATGCGTGTTCAATCCATCCCAACGGTTTATGCTTTCTACAAGGGTCAGCCGGTTGACGGCTTTCAAGGTGCCGTGCCAGGGTCAGAGATCAAGGCGTTTGTAGACCGCGTTATCGAGGCCGCAGGTGGCGAAAGCCCTGGCGGACAGTTAGACGAGGCGATTCAGGCTGCAGAAGAGATGCTGACGGACGGTGCAGCGGTCGACGCGGCTCAAACATTTGCAGCAATTTTGGGTGAAGACCCAAACCATTCCGGGGCATATGGCGGATTGGTCCGCGCGCATATCGCGCTTGGTGACCTAGAACAGGCCGAGGCCATCTTGAATGGCGCGCCAGCAGAAATCTCGAGTTCACCGGAAATCGAGGCCGCGCATGCGCAACTGGAACTCGCTAAACAAGCCGCTGACGCCGGACCGGTTGGTGAACTCACCGCTGTGGTAGAAGCAGACCCGGATAACCATCAGGCCCGATTCGACTTAGCCCAGGCGCTACATGCAAGTGGTGAAGTCGAAGAAGCGGTCGCACAATTGTTGGAACTGTTTCGGCGCGATCGTGAATGGAATGATGGTGCTGCCAAATCTCAGCTATTCACCATATTTGACGCACTCAAACCCAATGACCCGATCGTGTTGAACGGCCGCCGCAAACTCAGTTCGTTGATATTTGCCTAAACGCCATTCAGAGCTAGACTCGGGTTATGATGCATCCCGCCGATTTGCCGGATACCGTTTCCATTTTTCCACTGCCCGGGGCACTCCTGCTGCCGCGGGCCAGATTGCCTTTGCATATTTTCGAACCGCGTTATCTGCAGATGCTGGACGACGCTTTGAAAACAAAGGAACGTCTGATTGGAATGGTGCAGCCGAACACCTGCCAAGGTGACGAAACCAAACTTCACCAAATCGGTTGTGCCGGACGTGTGACGCAGTTTTCTGAGACTGAAGACGGACGGTATTTAATTACCCTCACAGGCATCTCGCGGTTTCGGGTTTCTTCAGAGTTGGACAGTTTTACGCCGTACCGTCGTTGTGCTGTTTCCTGGCGCGGCTTTGATCGTGATCTTGGGAAGTCAGAAACAGACGATGGATTCGACCGGACGGCATTCTTGTCTTTGTTGGAGCGTTTTTTTTCGTCCAGACAATTATCGACGGACTGGGAGACAATGAAAGACGCAGATGACGAACTGCTGGTCAATTCCCTTTCGATGCTCTTGGACTTCGACCCGGAAGATAAGCAGGCTTTGCTTGAGGCCCCCTGTTTAAGAACGCGGCGAGAAACATTAGTTACACTGATTGAGTTCGCAATGCGCGGTGGTTCCAATGAGGAAAAGCTGCAATGACCAAACCTGAGCACGCCTTTGATCGCCATATGCTTGAAGCGTTGATTTGCCCGAAAACCCATACGACCTTGCATTATGACGCAGAAAGCCAGGAACTAGTGTCAAAAGCCGCGGGTCTTGCATTTCCAATCCGTAATGGCATCCCGGTAATGCTGGTCGACGAAGCGCGTGAGCTGGATTAAATTGCCCGGCCCTGTAACAGTTTAGGAAGATCCCCGGTCAATCCAGCAGCTTCCCGCACAAAACCACGGCGCAATCCCGGCAACGATCCCACGATACCCATGCCGATGTCGCGTCCAATTCGAAGTAACGAGTTATCGTTGGAAAACAGCCTGTTGAATGCGTCAGTCGCCATTGCCAATGTGGTTGTATCGAACCTCCGCCATTCCTGATAGCGTTCCAACACCAAGGCTGAACCGATGTCTTCACCGCGCCGCCCGGCCAAAGTCAGCACCTCGGCCAAAGCGCCAACATCGCGCAGACCCGCGTTCAAACCCTGACCGGCAATCGGATGCAGGCCGTGGGCAGCGTCGCCTACAAGTGCCAATTTTTTGTCAATAAATGAGTTGGCGACAGACAAGTTGAGCGGATAGGTGAAACGATCACCTTGCAGGCGGATATCGCCAAGAAAATCGCCAAATCGCGGGCGCAACACCTGGAGGTACTCAGCTTTAGGTAAATCGTTAATTCGTTTGGCGGTTTCCGTGCGCTCGCTCCACACAATCGAACTGCGGTTCCCAGTCAGCGGTAATATGGCCAAAGGTCCGGGCGGCATAAAAAATTGATGAGCGATGCCGTAGTGGGGCAACTCATGCTCTATGGCACATACCAACGCAGTTTGATCATAACCCCAACCCGTTCTCTTAATGCCCGCCCGAGACGCTGTTCCGCTATTGCGACCATCGCAGCCAATCAATAATTTACCTTGGATAACTGCATCATCATCCAATGTTATGGCCACGCCGGCATCTGAATGGCCTTGAGCGGTGACAGACCTGCCGCTTATCCGGGTGATTGCCGCGAACCCTTGCATGGACTCCAAAAAGGCGCGTCGCAGATGCCGGTCCTCGATCATAAAACCCATCGGGCCCTCTTCGATCTCGGCATGATCAAAATGCATAAAGAATGGCGACGGGCCGAAACCTGCTTGCCCATCTGTCACTTTGATCTCAAGCATCGGTTGGGCATTCGCGACGACTTCTTCCCAAACACCTATGGCTGCCAAAAGTCGTTGCGATGCCAAGGCCAACGCGTAGGACCGGCCATCAAAGGCGGCATTCTTGCGAGTTGTCTCGGCTAAAGAGTCTATGATGGTGACCGAGTGTCCGGTTTGAGCCAACGCGAGAGCCAGGGCAGCGCCGTTCAGTCCACCACCTACGATTAAGATATCTGATGCCTCTGTCATGATCCGCAATATGCGTGCCCTTTCGGGATTGTCCATGTGCGGTCCTGTCGCTACCGTCCCGAGAAAGCGTGATTTTGGGAGTTGCAGGATGCAAGACTGGTTAACCATGACGGCATGTGATCTGGGTCGCGGAATTGGTATGGGGCAGATTGATCCACGGGACCTGACTGAAACCTATCTGGCTGCGATTGACGATCACCCACACCGAGATGCGATCTATGCGCGGGTGACCCATGATCGGGCAAGGGCCGAAGCTAAGGCTGCAAAAGAACGCGTCAAATCCGGGTTGCGGCGATCACTTTTGGATGGTGTGCCGATCAGCTGGAAAGATCTGTTCGATACGGCCGGGACTGAAACCGAAGCCGGTTCGGCCCTCTTGAAAGGACGGGTTCCTGAAGCAGACGCGCAAGTTGTGCGCAACGCAACGGCCATGGGCACGGTCTGTCTGGGGAAAACCCATATGAGCGAGCTGGCCTTTTCGGGACTCGGATTAAACCCGATTACGGGAACGCCACCCTGCGTCCACGACGAAGATGCTGTTCCCGGCGGATCATCATCTGGGGCGGCGGCTTCGGTCGCGTGGGGCTTGGCGGCAATTGGAATCGGGTCCGACACGGGCGGGTCCGTGCGTGTTCCAGCGGCCTGGAATGATTTGGTTGGTCTAAAAACAACTTCGGGACGGTTAAGTCTCGAAGGAGTTGTACCTTTGTGTCTTCGGTTCGACACCGTAGGCCCGCTGAGCAGATCCGTCGAGGATGCCGCGCAAATGCTGGCCCTGATGGAAGGCATCAATCCGACTGACCTGCGCGGCGCGTCACTGAAGGGTCGCCGATTTGCAGATCTTCAGACGGTTGCTCAGGATGATGTACGTGAGGCTCCAAGCCGAGCATACGCGGAAGCCTTGGACAAGATAAAATCTACCGGTGCTGAAATCGTGCCCTTGGAAGTGCCCGAATTAGAGGAAGCAATGGGTCTAGCTGGCGTTTTGTATACGACGCAAGCCTACGGCTTGTGGCGCGACGTCATCGAGGCGAATCCCGACGCCATGTATCCCGAAATTCTGGAACGGTTTCGAACAGGGGCCTCTTTTTCAGGACCTGATTACATTGCGGCTTGGTCAAAGCTGAAAGCATGTCGCAGTGCTTGGGATTCGGCGACAGCCAGTTTTGACGCCGTGCTTGCGCCGACGGCGCCGATTTTGCCGCCGAATCTGGAACGGTTGATGAATGATCACGAATATTACGTTACCGAGAATCTTCTGGCACTGAGAAACGCTCGGATCGGAAATCTAATGGGGTTGGCGGCCCTTACGTTGCCTACTGGAACGGCCAGCTGTGGGCTTATGCTGTTGGGTTATCCGGGTTCCGAGGAGGCCCTGTTGAGGCTTGGCGCGGCTGCGGAATTGGTGCTGGCTTGAATGCCACAATCCCCTGATTCGGAACCTCTTTGTCTGGACGAGGGCCGGTTCGATCTGTAACCTGCTAGAAAACGGGGCGAAAATGACCCCGGCATTGAGGCACTTGGCATGAATTTCCCCGAGCGGTTTTCGAACCTACCGGCATATGCATTTCCGCGTCTTCGCGCTCTGTTGGATCATCATCAGCCGGGCGGTGAGATAATTCATATGACAATCGGTGCTCCCACCCATGATTTTCCATCTTGGGTTACCGATGTCGTGATGAAAAACGCGGCTGGTTTTCAGGGATATCCGCCGAACGAGGGATCGCCTGAGTTGCGCGAATCCATCGCTGACTGGATCGGTCGCCGCTATGGGGTGACGATGGATCCCGAGGCCAATGTGATGGCTTTGAACGGCACCCGAGAGGGCTTGTACAACGCTGCTATGGCCTTGTGTCCTGAACAAAAAAACGGTCAGCAACCTATCATTTTGTGCCCCAACCCATTTTACCAAGTCTATATGGTGGCTTCGATCTCGGTGGGTGCTCAACCATATTTCGTTTCTGCAACGGCTGCGACGGGTCATTTGCCTGACTATGCCAGCCTGCCTGAAGATGTGCTGAATCGAACCGCTGTGGCCTATATTTGTTCTCCCGCAAACCCTCAGGGTGCGGTCGCGTCGCGTGATTATTGGGCTACTCTGATCAGCCTGGCCGAGAAATACGATTTTCGCATTTTTGCAGACGAATGTTATTCTGAAATCTACCGTGACAAGGCACCAGTCGGGATTCTGACTGTCGCGCAAGAGCTGGACGCAGACCCGGAACGGATCACACTGTTCAACTCGTTGTCAAAAAGGTCAAATTTGGCTGGTTTGCGGTCTGGATTGATCGCTGGCGGCGCAGAAACGATTAAGCACGTAAAAAAATTGCGCACTTATGCCGGTGCGCCTTTGCCCTTACCCCTTCAGGCTGCCGCCGCAAAGGTGTGGGCGGATGAGGAACACGTCAGGGAAAACCGGGCTCAGTACCAGGAAAAGTACGCGATCGCGGATGAAATATTTGCAGGTGTGCAAGGCTATATGTCTCCCAAAGCCGGCTTCTTCCTATGGCTTCCGGTCGATAGCGGAGAAGAAACCGCTTTGAAGGTGTGGAAGGAAACTGGGGTCCGGGTTTTACCTGGCGCATACCTTTCACAAGGTGATCCGGGGCAAAACCCGGGCGAGTCCTTTATTCGGGTCGCATTGGTGGCCCCAAAAGCAGAGTTGCAGCGCGGGCTGACCACATTACGCGACTGCATCTATACGTGAGGTACGAGGGCAAAATGGCATCATTGAACGCGCGCAATCGCGACCCCTTATTGGACAGCACCACGCAGGCTGCGATCGAACGGCGTAGCAAGGAGTTGATCGGGATTGCCTTGGTCTTGCTGGGCATGGCCGCGGCCGCGATGATCTGGTCCTATACGCCTGATGACCCAAATTGGATGGTGTCCACCGATGCGCCGGTGCAAAATTGGATGGGCCGCATTGGTGCTTCTATCGCCGCGCCATTGTTCATGATCGTCGGATGGGGCAGCTGGGGTATTGCGTTGGTGTTGATTGGATGGGGGGTTCGCTTCACCGGTCATTTTTCCGAAGAACGCGCGATTGCCCGGCTGATATTTGCGCCGATTTGGATCGCAATCGTTTCGGTCTATGCGGCAACGCTTGTACCCGGCGATGCTTGGCGTGCAACGCATAGCTATGGGTTGGGCGGGTTGTTTGGTGACACCGTCATGGGCGCATTGCTGACACTTTTGCCGATATCGTCTCAGCTAATGGTCAAAATGATGTCCTTGGCAATGGCTATCGGAATGCTGGCGTTGGGCGTATTCGTGTTGGGTTTCACCAAAGCCGATGTCAAACGCGGTTTCCGTGCCTTTTTGCTGGGTCTGGTTATGTCCTACGACCTTTTGATGAACATGCTGGGTCGTGGGGCATCGGCTACGGCACAGGCGGCTCGCGACCGCAGAGCTCAATGGGCTGAACGCAAGACCGATCGGGTGGAACCAGCACTGGCCGATTTCGAAGATGATCTTGCTTATGCGGATCCGAGTTTTGATGAACCCATGCCTGAAACATTGGAACCCACGCGGAAAACTGGATTACTGGCCCGTATGCCCGCATTGATCCGCCGCCCGGATCCGATGCCAGAGCCAGAACTTCTGGCCCAAGAACCAGTGCAAGGTTACGAAGATATGCCAGGGGAGGACCGGATCAGGTCCAAAATTTCGGCCGCAGTGCGTAGCCGCAAAGTGGCAGCAGGAGAAATGAGGCCGGAGCCAGATCCGAGTTTGCCTTTGACAAAAGGGCGCGGTCGGGGACCTGACCCTTTGATCCTGAATGCTGAGCGCGCAGGGGACTTGCCGCCAGAACCTTCATTGACATCAACTGGGCTGCCTCCTGAGCCGCCGATGACTGGTTACACTCAAGACGACTGGCAAGACCCGCACGGTGATGAATTTGGGCACGATGAAGACGATTCAGTTTTTGAAGATGATTCTGCGGCGAACCCTTCACCACGTCAGTCTATGAAAATCCCCGTTGCCGAACCGCGCAAGCCCGTGGTGGCGCAACCGGTCCGCCGCACACCCATGCCGTCGCGCCGTGCGCAGGCCGAGGCACAACCGGCTTTGTCGTTTGAAGAAAAGCACTCTGATTTTGAGCTTCCGCCCCTGGGTTTGTTGTCCAACCCTGCCAACATTCTGCGTCACCATCTGAGTGATGAGGCATTGGAGGAAAATGCTCGGATGCTGGAAAACGTCTTGGATGATTATGGCGTCAAAGGTGAGATTGTCAGCGTTCGTCCGGGACCCGTGGTTACGATGTATGAACTCGAACCCGCCCCTGGTTTGAAGGCCAGTCGTGTGATCGGCTTGGCGGACGATATCGCCCGTTCGATGTCGGCCTTGTCTGCGCGTGTTTCGACCCTACCCGGACGATCGGTTATTGGTATCGAACTGCCCAATGAGAACCGAGAGATGGTTGTGCTCCGTGAAATCCTCTCAAGCCGCGACTTTGGTGACGGGAACCAAGCCCTGCCGTTGGCGCTGGGCAAGGACATTGGTGGCGAGGCCGTGGTGGCAAATCTCGCTAAAATGCCCCACCTCTTGATTGCAGGTACCACTGGTTCCGGTAAATCAGTCGCTATCAACACCATGATCCTGTCATTGCTGTACAAGCTGACTCCGGACGAGTGTCGCCTGATAATGATTGATCCCAAAATGCTGGAACTGTCAGTTTACGATGGTATTCCGCATCTTCTGTCACCCGTGGTGACCGACCCTAAGAAAGCGGTCGTAGCTCTGAAGTGGGTGGTAGGAGAAATGGAAGACCGTTACCGCAAGATGTCCAAGATGGGTGTTCGCAACATTGCCGGTTACAACGGTCGGGTTAAGGACGCGCTGGCAAAAGGTGAGTTGTTCAGCCGGACTGTTCAAACCGGGTTCGATGACGAAACCGGTGAGCCAGTTTTCGAAACCGAAGAATTCGCGCCTGAGGCGATGCCTTATATCGTCGTAATTGTGGACGAAATGGCCGACCTTATGATGGTTGCTGGCAAGGAAATCGAAGCTTGCATCCAGCGTCTGGCGCAGATGGCGCGGGCCTCTGGTATTCACCTGATTATGGCGACGCAGCGCCCGTCGGTTGATGTAATCACCGGTACGATCAAGGCAAACTTCCCGACCCGGATTTCATTTCAGGTGACCTCAAAGGTCGATAGCCGCACCATCCTTGGCGAAATGGGTGCCGAACAACTATTGGGTCAGGGTGACATGTTATACATGGCCGGTGGTGCCAAGATCACCCGTTGCCACGGCCCGTTTGTCTCGGACGAAGAAGTCGAGGAAATCGTCAACCACCTAAAACAATACGGTCCGCCGGATTACGTCGGTGGAGTCGTGGATGGTCCGACGGAAGAAAAGGCTGACAACATTGACGCCGTTCTTGGGCTGAATACAGGTGGAAATACGGGTGGAGAAGATGCCCTTTATGATCAAGCGGTGGCCATTGTGATCAAGGATCGCAAATGCTCGACCTCTTACATTCAGCGAAAACTCGCCATTGGTTACAACAAGGCAGCGCGGCTAGTAGAGCAAATGGAAGACGAAGGTGTTGTTTCCTCGGCAAATCATGTCGGTAAACGCGAAATCCTCGTACCCGAGCAATAAGATATTCCATATCAAGGGTAGAGCGCCTATCTGTTAGAGCATGAAACAGATAGCCTTTGCCTTAGCTTTGACGCTGGCCGCACCGACAGCCTGGGCTGCTGATAAGCTGCCGCTGTCGCAGATATCCAATTACCTGAACAGTCTGAATACCGTTCAGACGACTTTTACTCAGGTGAATGACGACGGAACGCTGAGTACCGGAAAGCTGTGGCTGCAGCGGCCAGGTAAGATGAGATTCGAGTATGATGCGCCGAACGATGCGGTTGTTCTGGCACGTTCCGGATCGGTTTTAATTTATGATGCAAAGTCCAACCAGCCGCCGGAGCAATATCCGCTGCGGCGCACTCCTTTGTCCTTAGTTTTGGCAAGGAACGTTAACCTAGGACAAGCAAACATGGTGGTCGGTCATGAATTCGATGGGACAGCCACCGTGGTGACAGCGCAAGACCCCAAAAACCCGGAAAACGGTCGAATCGAACTGATGTTTACGAGTGATCCGATTGAGCTGCGCAAATGGGTGATACACGACAATGCCGGTACCCAAACCACAGTTCTATTGGGTCCGCTTACAGAAGGTGGCAGACTGGATCAAAGCCTGTTTTCTGACAACAAAAAACGCGGATCAGACGATCGCTGATCCGCGCGAATTCAGTAGCGGCAACCTGCTAGTTGCGACTGATAGAGCTGCGCACGCGCGTCCACGTCACTTGCCACGTTCAACAACCAGGACTTCTGATTGTAGCTGCCGCGTGAAAATCCGTTGTGGCCTTCGTGGTATGCTAAGTATTGGTTACGCGTGTCGCTGGGGTGGATACCGTTCCGCTCATAGCTTTTGTTCATGTACCAGCCGATGAAATCTGAAGCATCGCGAATACGGTCACGTTTTGCGCGGCGCTTGCCAGTTTCTTGCCTGTATTCATCCCAAGTGCCGTCCAGGGCCTGACTGAAACCATAGGCACTGCTTTGACGTCCCATTGGTATGACGCCCAGTACGTATTTATGCGGTGTTCGCGCATCGTGTTTGTAGCGGCTTTCCTGATAGATCGTCGCCATCTGAACGTGAACGGGCACGCCCCATTTGCGTTCCGTTTTTTCAAATGCTTTGATATAGTCCGGCCGCTCACGTGCAATACTGCACGCGTCGTTCAATCTGCTGGGCGGCTTGTTCGACCCGCCCCCACAGGATGCCAAAAAAAGCACCCCAAAGAGTACGAAAAGAATTCTGCTCATGTGCCTCGTGCCTTTTTTCTTTATTCTAGCAAAGATTGAAGGCCGAGGAAATCACAATCGTTACAGAATAACCGCCAGAATAATAGGCAATGCCGCGACGGACAGGGCTGTCGATACCATGACCAGCCCGGCGACGGCGTCTGCGTCCGCCTTAAACCGTTCGGCGAGAAGATACGATGTCACGGCAACTGGGGTGGAGGCTTGTAAAACCAAAACACCGAACGCAATCGGTTCCAAATTGAAAACTTCGGCCAGAACCCAGCCGAGGACAAAACAAACCATCAGCTTCAAACCCGAAATCCAGATTGCTTGTCGCAACTTCTTCGTTGTCAGGCGTGCCACAGCTACGCCTAAGGTAATAAGCATTAGTGGGATCGCCATTTGCCCCAGCAGATCAAGCGTGTTCGTCAGAAATAACGGAGTTTCCCAGTCGCGCCAGAGAAACACAGCACCAAGCAGTGTGGCCCAAACCATCGGCTCGCGCACCGCTTTGCCAAAGGCACCTTGTCCCGCCACCAGATAAATTCCGTATGTGAAGGAAAGCAAAACGGTAACTGCCAGAAAAATAACCGCGTACCCCAGACCGGCTTGACCGAATGCAAATATGCACAAGGGCAGCCCAAGGTTTCCGGTGTTCCCAAAAATCAGGGGGGCGAGGTAAGTGCGTTTTTCAAGACCACTTATCCTTACAAAAACCCAAAACACAGCAGCTAATGCTACATGTATGGCGATTGAAGCGAGCGTAAACACGGTCAGATCCCCGCTGGGGATGTTTGTCTGCATCAATGCGACAAAGACAAGACTTGGTAGCGCAAGCGTAATTCCCAAGCGCGTTACAAACTCCAGACGATATTCGAATCCCAGTTTGACCCACGCAAATCCGATCCCCGCCAACAAGAAGACAGGGGCCACAATTTCGAAGACTGTAGTTAAGAGGTTCACAGACTGTTTCCCGGAAAATGTGATCAAGGATTGGCATTTCAGTTCGGAAAGTTGTAGTAAATACTTTGGGGGCTGAAACAATGTTAAAGACACAAGCTAAGTACCGCCTGGGCCAGGTGGTTCGACATCGCAGACATCCTTTTAGAGGGGTGATTTTTGACGTGGATCCGGAATTCGCGAACTCGGAGGAATGGTATGAGGCCATCCCCGAGGACAGCAGGCCTGTGAAAGATCAGCCGTTCTACCACTTGCTGGCGGAAAACGATCAATCCTTCTATGTTGCTTATGTTTCAGAACAAAATTTGATCGAAGACCAGTCCGGTGAACCTGTGGACCACCCCGATATTCCAAATATGTTTGGCCCTTTTCAGGACGGATCTTATCCGCTGCACTTTCAATTAAATTGATCTTTGAGCTTTAATGGCCGAAGGGCCTAAGCTGTCAAAATCCAAGGGCGCAACCGTCCTTTCGCGGGTCGCTTGCGCCTTCCAGAACCCCGTCGTCGCGAATTCGTATCGCCTGGGCGCCCCCAAGCGGTGTTTTGGGAACTTCAACATTGTGGCCCATGTCCGTCAATTGTAGCCGAACACTGTCAGGGTAGCCTCGCTCGACTTTCAGAATGTTTCCATCGGCAAAGGCACGCGGTGCGTCCACGCTGTGCTGAACGTCAAAGTCAAAATCGGTGAGGTTCGATAGAAAGCGCGCATGACCCGTTGGCTGGTAAGCGCCTCCCATAACACCAAAGGGCATCAAAACCTTGTCGTCGTTGCGCACCATACCGGGAATGATCGTATGCATCGGTCGCTTTCCACCGCTAAGTTCGTTTGGGTGTCCGGGTGTCAGAGTAAACCCTGCGCCTCGGTTCTGAAATAAGATACCGAATTTCTCGGATGCGATCCCCGAGCCAAAACTGTGGTAGATTGAATAGATCAGCGACACCGCCATGCGGTCCCGGTCGACCACGGTGATATAGACTGTATCTTTATGTATCGCCTCGGTAAGCAGGGCCGGGGCCGGCATGGCACGTTTGGGATCGATTAGTGCTGCCAGTCGCGCTGCAGTTTCAGGGGCCAAAAAATGCTCGATTCTCGCTGAATAGTCGGGATCGGCGATAAATCGATTACGTGCATCAAAGGCAAGTTTGGTGGCTTCAGCCTCCAGGTGCAGGCGTTCTGTGCCCCATGGGTCCATCATTGACACATCGAAGTGGCTCAGAATGTTCAACAGCAAAAGCGCTGTGGCTCCTTGACCATTCGGGGGATGTTCTAACAGTTCGAACCCACCATATTCGGTGCTGACCGGTACAGTTTCATCGCATTGAACAGAGACAAAGTCTTGGACCTGGTGTTTGCCACCTCGCGCGACTAGCGCGTCAACCATATCCTCGGCAACTTCTCCGGAATAAAACGCATCGCGCCCATCGCGGGCGATTCGGCGCAAAACCTCTGCCTGCTTTGGTGCACGAAATAACTGACCAACCTTTGGAACGACGCCGTCCAGAAGATAGTATTTGCGAGCGACGCCCTGCAAAGTTGTTTCGGCTTGGGTCCAATCGAAGGCGACGCGTGGGGCTACGGGCACGCCTGTTTCGGCGTAGTGAATGGCTGGTTGAAGGATTTCATCCAAGCCAAGCCGCCCTTCGGTCTTGGATAGGTGGCAAAATGCATCCACAGCTCCGGGGATAGTTACGGCATCGGGTTTCGACAAAGGAACCGAAGTCATTCCGCTAACCCGCAAAGTCTCAGCATTTGCACCCGCAGGTGCCCGGCCTGAACCATTTAACCCGCGTACCGTGTTTTCGCCTGCACGGTTGAACAGAACAAAGCAATCCCCACCTAGGCCAGTCATCTGCGGTTCACAGATGCCCAACAAAACGGCGCCGGCGATTGCGGCGTCCATCGCATTCCCGCCACGAGCCAGAATGTCCAATGCCACTTTGGCCGCCAACGGATGCGATGTGGCACACATCCCCTCAGTCGCCAGAACTGAGGATCGGCCCGGCAAATGCAAGTCACGCATGAAGTCATTCCCTTTCGTATCGGGCACACACTAAGACCGCGAAGAGGATTTTCCAATGATGTCGGGGGAGAGAGGTCCTCGGCGCCGTTCACTGGGTGGGGGCTGTGACGCTTGGCGCCGAGGGAAGCTATCTGAGCTACACCTTATTAATCGCGTTCGTTTGCGGCGCGACAATGGTGCGATCTGGGCGTTATTGTGACCATTTGAGGCCATTCAGGCTGATTTTGGGAAGTCGAACCAAAGGCTCAGCCGATTGTATCCTTTATGCCTTTCGTATTTGATTTTACTGGCCAGCTGGTGAATCAGGAACCAACCGAACCCACCTTCAGGCAAATCCTGCCGAATGTTCCCAATCACAGGTGGTTTTCCGTCAGGTGGTTTCAGTCCTGGCATCGGATGACCAGTGTCCTCGATACGAACCTCCAGCGTTTCCCGGCACATCATGCAATTAATATGTACTGTTTCTGGTGGCATGCCGGCATAGGCATGTTCCACTACGTTGTTAATTGCCTCTGCCAGAGCGATTTTGACATCGTCGGCGCGCGCCGCAGGCAATCCATGTGCCGTCAGTTGGTTACGTAGCTTTGCGATGCCAACACTGGCTTCGACCTCGGTCGCCGGGAAGCTTAGTTCCATGCTGTCTTGTTCGCAGTTATGCTTCACGACTCCCCACTCCTGACAGAGGTCAGTTTGAACCTGCCGACAGAGCTTCGTCCAAAGAATTAAAGAGTTTGAACACGGTATCCATGCGGGTCAATCTGAAGACTTTTTCAACAACAGGGTGCAGGCCTGCCAGATCAAGCCGACGTTCGTCACCCAATTGCTTCATCGACGCTACGATGGCCCCGAGTCCGCTGGAATCAATAAATTCCATATTGGATAAGTCCAAAATAACGCGTCGGGTGTCATTTTCGGTTTCCGCGCGCATGTCTTCTTTGAACTGGATGGCCATGGCGGCATCGATGCGGTCGCATTGGACAGTGATGATCTGCGTGCCTTCGGTCGTTCTGCTGCTGAGCCCCATGGATACCTGCCCTTTTGTTGGTAGCGGATCGTAGAAATACGCTAGACGGCAATTCTTACCATTCGGTATCCAAGAAGTGAAAATCGGAGGGAGGCATCAAATGAAAGACGTAGTGATTGCAGGAGCCGCGCGAACACCAATGGGTGGGTTTCAGGGCATGTTCGAAGGTGTCCCTGCGGCTGAACTGGGCGGGACTGCGATCCGCGCAGCGCTGGACGATGCTGGCGCACAGGTCGTTGACGAAGTTCTGATGGGTTGTGTTCTGCCTGCCGGGCAGGGTCAAGCCCCAGCTCGTCAGGCTGGGTTTGCAGCTGGTCTGACGGAAGAAGTCCCCGCGACGACACTGAATAAAATGTGTGGTTCAGGAATGAAGGCGGCCATGATCGCGTTTGACCAGATCGCGCTGGGACAGGTCAAAACGATTGTCGCCGGCGGAATGGAAAGCATGACGAATGCACCCTACCTCCTGCCCAAAATGCGCGGCGGTGCGAGGATCGGTCATGGTCAGGTCGTTGACCACATGTTTCTTGACGGACTGGAAGATGCATATGACAAGGGCCGGTTGATGGGAACCTTTGCCGAAGACTGTGCCGAGTCCTATCAGTTCACGCGCGAGGCGCAGGATGAATATGCCTTACGTTCCCTTTCAAACGCATTGGCCGCGCAAGAAAGTGGTGCCTTCGACCGTGAAATTTCCCCAGTGACCGTACGCTCAAGAAAGGGTGACGTCACGATAGATTCGGACGAACAACCCAAATCAGCACGGCCTGAGAAAATTCCCACGCTGAAGCCGGCTTTTCGCAAAGACGGAACGGTGACGGCGGCCAATTCCTCGTCAATCTCTGATGGTGCCGCAGCGTTGGTTCTAACCTCGGCGGAGACGGCAGAAACCAGTGGGCTAAGTGTTCGCGCACGTGTTCTTGGACATGCCAGCCATGCGCAGGCACCAGGTCTATTCACCACGGCACCAGTTCCGGCAGCAAAAAAACTTCTGGATCGCATTGGCTGGGACAAAGAGGACGTGGATCTATGGGAAGTCAACGAAGCCTTCGCTGTCGTCCCAATGGCCTTTATGCACGAAATGGGCCTGCCTCGTGACATAGTTAATGTGAACGGAGGTGCTTGTGCACTGGGTCACCCGATCGGAGCGTCCGGAGCCCGGATTATGGTAACCCTGCTGAATGCCTTGGAGTCGCACAACCTCAAGCGAGGCGTTGCCGCCATCTGCATCGGTGGAGGAGAGGGCACAGCAATTGCAATCGAACGCGTTTGACGCGTTAGGGGATACAAAATAATGCGGTACGATTGGCGCAGCACAATCGGAGCACTGCGTCCCGGATTTTTGAAACTGAGTGCAATATGATAGTTGACTACGACACTTTGGCTAAGACCATAGCCGCTCTGACGGATGGTGAGTCCGACCAGATCGCCTTGATGGCAACGATCTCATGCGAAGTGCATCACTCTGATGACCGTTTCGACTGGACTGGGTTCTATCGCGTCACTGAACCGGAACTGCTGAAAATCGGCCCTTATCAGGGTGGGCATGGATGTTTGGTAATACCGTTTGATCGGGGTGTCTGTGGTGCGGCGGCACGAACTGGAAAGGTGCAACTTGTAGCGGACGTAGAGGCCTTTCCGGGACACATCGCATGTGCATCGTCGACGCGATCCGAGTTGGTTATACCTGTGCAGAATTCAGAAGGGGACATCATCGCCGTGTTCGACATAGACAGCGACCAACCAGATGCTTTCACTGAGCAGGATGCCCGGTCACTGGATTTGATTCTCAAAGATGTCTTCGCAAGGTGAAATCCGGCAGCGCAATTGCCCTGCCGGTTTTCGTTTGTTTATCCCAAAATTTTGGCTTTTTGAGAGGCGAACTCTTCTTCGGTCAGGACGCCCTTTTCCTTTAACGCCGAAAGGCGTTCAAGTTCGTCGGCCGCTGAAACTGAAGCCACAGAGCGGATGTAATCCTTTTGCGCCTGTTCGATGTCATTCATTGCTTGCACATTGTGTTCATGCATCTTGTCGCCGCGTACGATCAGGTACGCCAGGACACCGAGCCACGGGATCAGAATCACAAAAGCGATCCAGACGGCCTTGGCAAATCCACTAAGGTCTTTGGAGCGAAACACATCCGCGACCACGCTTATCATTACCCAGAACCAAGCGACCATCAGGAACAGCCAGAAGATCGACCAAACTATGTCAAAAAACCCGATACCATTGTCCATTTTTCATCCACCCCTCTATTGAGCATTGAAATCCCTGAAAACACAGAGATCACGCCATTGTAACAGCCGCTGCGCGCGATGGGGAAAAATACGGCAATCAACTGATTTGGGGCACGCCCTGAGTAATTAGTAGGAAGACCGCCGCGCCTTGAAGGACAACTATCATTAACAGAATCGCGGAGAATCCGCGTTTTCGTGTTTTGTGGGAGAAAATCCAACTTCCCAACAAAGCGGCCAAACTTCCTCCGACGGCTGCCAACAATAACAAACGTTTTTCGGAAACTCGCCGTTTGCGGCGAAGGGCACGTAATTTATCAAAGCCGAAAGCTAATAATGTCAGGCAGTTGATCGCCCACAGATAGGTTATCATAATCCACATACGCGACGCTTAGCTGCGGCAACCCGCGACTGCAAATGAAAAAAAGCTTGGATTTTTCAGCATTTCGCGCCATCGTGAAATTAAGCACAGTTTTTTCATGAGATTCGGAAAGCCGGTGAATAGTCAAGCGCCTCAAAAAGCGACACTCGGGGCTGACATCCGCGCCCTGCGAAAGGCGCGTGGTTTGACGCTGACCGAGATTTCGACGCGCTTGGAACGGTCGGTTGGTTGGTTCAGTCAAGTAGAACGAGATTTGTCAGATCCTTCGATTTCGGATCTGCGCCAGATCGCGGAATGCCTAGATGTCCCAATGTCGATGCTTTTTGCCCATTCGGCTGCGCCAGCAAACGAGCAGGGTTATGTCGTTCGGTCAGGTACGCGTCGGCCAATGGGTTCGGGAAAAGAAGGACTAATCGAAGAATTGCTCTCTCCGGACCTAACTGACGATTTTGAAATGGTGCATTCTACCTTTGAGCCACATTCCAGAATGCAGACCCCGGCTGACAGGCCGACGCAGGAAGTGGGATACATGGTGTCCGGCCGTCTTGATTTGACTATCGGACAGCATCGCTTCACCGTTGGGAGCGGCGACAGTTTTCGAATAAAAAATGAACCTTATCGATGGGAAAACCCTTATGATGAGCCCGCTGTCGCAGTCTGGGTTATCGCGCCCCCGGTGTATTAATGAGTTTTGATGCCTGGACGATATTTGCGCTGTTCTGGGTGGTATTTGTTACGACCCCCGGGCCGAATGCAGTAAATTGTATATCGAATGGGATGAGCTTGCCCTTTTCAAAGGCCATGCTTGGGGTACTGGCGATCCTGACACAGGCTAGCGCGTTTTTGGTCCTGTCGGCGGTGGGTATTACCGCCCTGATTGCGGCCTCCCCAACTGGTTTTTTTATCGCCAAACTTGTTGGAGCGGGATTTTTGATCTGGGTCGGCATACGCGGTTGGATGAACGCGACTAAGCCCGCACCAGCCAGCGAACGACCCGCACGGCATGTCTATCTGCACGCGTTGGCGGTGGCGACGATAAACCCCAAAAGCGTTGCAGGATATCTTGCCGCCTTTTCGCAGTTTGTGCAGCCGGACGTCCCAATCTGGCAGCAGATGGTGGTGATCATGCCCACCGCTCTGGTCATTACAACGCTCAGCTACACGGGGTTTACTTTGCTGGGCGCTTTGATGGGCAAGGCAGCACTAGGAGCGGTGTTCAACGTCTGGGTCCGCCGGATAATGGCGGCCTGCTTTATTTCATACGGCGTGTTGCTGGGTGCCAGTTCCGCGCCAGCAACAAGGGGGTAGCTTCATGCACAATGGATCTTGCCTGTGCGGCGCGGTTGCGTTCACGATTGACGGAAATCTATCGCCACCGTCAGTTTGCCATTGTGGTCAATGCCGCAAGCAATCTGGTCATGTCTGGGCCTCGACCTGGACTGATCAAAACAACCTGAACTTTACCGCCAATGACACGCTGCAGTGGTTTTGCGCATCAGACAGCGCTAGACGCGGTTTTTGCAACGCTTGTGGCTCGTTCCTGTTTTGGCAGCACAATGACGAGGACACGATTTCAATTTCCATGGGCGCGCTTAGCGCGCCTACGGGCCTAATGCTCTCAAAGCACATCTTTGTCGCCGATAAGGGCGATTATTACGACATCACGGACGACTTGCCCCAACGGGCACATTAACAGGGATCAAAAGCAATGAGTGATTTTCCGACAAAAGCCCGCGTGGTTATCATAGGTGGCGGAGTAGTGGGGACTTCTTCGCTGTACCATCTGGCCAAGAAGGGTTGGACAGATTGCGTTCTGCTGGAAAAGAATGAGTTGACCGCAGGCTCAACCTGGCACGCGGCTGGCAATGTGCCGACTTTCTCGACCTCATGGGCGATCATGAACATGCAGCGGTATTCGACCGAGCTGTATTCACGTTTGGCTGAAGAGGTCGATTACCCTATGAACTACCACGTTTCGGGTTCGATCCGACTGGCGCACAGTAAAGAACGGATGCAAGAATTCGAGCGCGCCATGTCCATGGGCCGTTATCAGGGAATCCCAATGGAGATGTGGACGCCGGAAGAGGCCAAGGAGCGTTATCCGTTTCTTGAAACTCACGACCTTGAGGGCGTATTGTACGATCCCACCGACGGTGACATCGACCCCGCGCAGTTGACCCAGGCACTTGCCAAGGGTGCGAGGGATTTAGGCCAGAAAATTATTCGCTTTTGCCCGGCGACTGGCGTGACGCAGCATGACGATGGCACATGGACTGTTCACACGGACAAGGG